>NZ_JBHWHH010000051.1:0-42509 GCF_042732555.1 Nocardia sp. NPDC059764 | reverse complement strand
TAACACGCGGTTTGTCAGACACCCCGGGGTGGCTCGCTGTACACACCGCCCCACCCGCGGTGTACAACAAACCCCGCACCCCGAAAACCCCACGGGGCGGCCGGGCCCGCCGCACCGGCCACCCCGTCTCGCTTCGCGAACGCAGTAGTGCGTTCGCTACTCCTTGTCGCCGCCGATGAGCAGATCGACGGTCAGCTCCAGGCGCTCGGTGACGTCCGTGGCGGACGCGCGACGGGTCAGCCAGGCGACCAGATTCGACAGCCACACATCGGAGATGACGCGGGCGATGGCGAGCTGGCGGTCGCTGGGGATCTCGTCGGACAGGGCGCGGGCGAAGAACCGGTCCATCACCTTGCCGACCCGATCGACCTCGGCGGCCGCGGACGCGTCGGCGAACATGAAGGCGCGGGTCATGGCCTCGGTGAGCAGCGGGTCGCGCTGCATGGCCCGGGTGACCTGGGTGAGCAGCAGGTGCATGCGCTCCTGCGGGGTGGCCCCGGCCAGCGGCTTGCGGCGGCCTTCGAAGGACTCGAACTCCCGGGCCAGGGCGGACACCAGCAGGTGCACCTTGGACGGGAAGTACCGGTAGAGCGTGCCGACGGCGACGTCCGCGCGTTCGGCGACGGCCCGCATCTGGACCGCGTCGTAGCCGCCCTTGGAGGCGAGTGCGAGGGTCGCGTCGAGGATGCGTTTGCGCCGGTCGCGCTGGGCCGCCGAGCTCAGATCCTCCTCGCTGAGGGTGGTGACGGGCGCGGTGCGTCCACCGGGCGCCCCGTCGGCGGCCTGCGATCGGGAGGGACTGGCCATCGGTTGAAAGTCCTTTCGCACGAATCGTTCGGTTCATCTCACCCGGCAGACACGCGCCGGGCACGAGTTCGTACCGCGTCGTCGGGACGGCGCTTGACTTCCGCCCGGCTCGAACATTAGAACATGTTCTAGGAGTGGAAGTCACGCCGGGAAGAAGGTAGGGGTTGTGACCATAGCCACCACTGACGAGCATAAAGCCGTCCAGGAGTCGATGCGCGGATGGGCGTCGGCAGTGCGACCAATTGCAACGATGCGTTCCGGCGCACCAGATTTCTGGCACGAATACTGGCCGCGCCTGGCCGATCTCGGGGTTTTCCGGGTCGCGGTTCCGGAAGAGGCCGGGGGCGCGGGCGGTACCGTCGGGGACCTGGCCGTCCTGATCGAACAGGCGGCGCACGACCTCGTCGGCGGACCGGTTCTCGCGACGGCGCTGGCAGGTCTCGTCGTCGGCGAGGCGCTCGACGAGACTACGCCATGCGGCGTCGCGCTCGAGGGCGAAATCGGGATCTCGGCGAGCGCCTCGGGCGCCGTGGTGTCCGGTGAGTGGGACTCGGTTCCGGGCGCCGCGCCGGGAACCGCCGTGCTGGTTCCGGTCCGCGACGGCGACCGCCACCTGTGGGCGCTGATCGACGCCGACGCCGCCGGACTGACCGTCGAGCCGCTGGACGCGATCGACCAGAGCGTGCCGCTGTCCCGCGTGGTCTGCGCCGAGGTCACCGTGGCCGCGGACCGGCTGTTCGAGCCCGGCTTCTCGGTGCTGGACCTGGCCGCCACCCTGGTCGCCGCCGAGCTGGCGGGCATCGCCGGCTGGGCCCTGGAGACCGCCACCGAATACGCGAAGGTGCGCGAGCAGTTCGGCCGCCGGATCGGCGAGTTCCAGGCCGTCAAGCACATCTGCGCCTGGATGCTGTGCCGGGTTGAGCAGATTCGCGCGGTGGCCGCCGATGCCGCCGCCGCCGCGGACGCCGGGAGCGCCGAGCTCCCGCTGGCCGCCGCCGTCGCGCTGTCGATGTCCCTTGACGCCGCGGTCGAGAACGCCAAGGACTGCATCCAGGTCCTGGGCGGCATCGGCTTCACCTGGGAGCACGACGCCCACCTGTACCTGCGCCGCGCCACCGCGCTGCGGCAGCTGCTGGGCGGCACCGCGCGCTGGCGGGCCCGGGTCACCGAGCTCACCCTGGCGGGCGTGCGCCGCACCGTCGGCATCGACCTGGGCGGCGAGGCCGAATCGGAGTGGGAGACGGGCGGTTTGGACGCCGCCGAGGCGGCCGTGCTGGAAGCCGACCTGGCCAAGATCGCGGCCCTGCCCGAGGCCGAGCAGCGCCTGGCGCTGGCCGAGGCCGGACTGATCGCCGCGCACTGGCCCGCGCCCTACGGTCGCGGCGCCGGCCCGCTGCTGCGCACCCGCCTCGACGATCAGGTCCGCAAGGCCGGGATCACGCTGCCGGACATCGCGATCGCCAACTGGGCGATCCCGACCCTGCTGCAGTGGGGCACCGCCGAGCAGATCGAGCGCTACGCCTTGCCGACGCTGACCGGCGAAGTCATCTGGTGCCAGCTCTTCTCCGAGCCGGGCGCCGGTTCGGACCTGGCGGCGCTGCGCACGGTGGCCGAGCGGGTCGAGGGCGGCTGGAAGCTGCGCGGTCAGAAGGTGTGGACCTCGCTGGCCGATCGCGCCACCTGGGGCATCTGCCTGGCCCGCACCGACGCGTCCGCGCCGAAGCACAAGGGCATCAGCTACTTCCTGGTCGACATGAAGAGCGCGGGGCTGGACATCCGGCCGCTGGTGGAGATCACCGGTGAGGCGCGCTTCAACGAGGTGTTCCTCGACGACGTCTTCGTGCCGGACGACTGCCTGGTCGGCGAGCTCGGCAATGGCTGGAAGATCGCGCGGTCGACGCTGTCGGCGGAGCGGGTGGCCATGGGCGGCAAGGGAATCGGCGACGAGCTGGAGGCGTTGATCGCCGCCGCGCCCGTCTCGGGCCCGGGCGCCGAACTGGTCGCGGATCGGCTCGGCGGACTCGTCGCGGAGTCGGTTGCGGGAACATTGTTGGAGGCCCGTGCGGCCCGGAAACTGCTGACCGGCGGGGACCCCGCCGCGGAGAGCAGTGTGCGCAAACTGGTCGGTGTCAGGCACCGGCAGGCGGTGGCCGAGTTCGCCGTCGAATTGTCCGGTGTCGCGGGCGCTCTGGAAACCCCTGTGGTGAAGGAATTCCTGCTCACACGCTGTTTGTCGATTGCTGGCGGTACCGAACAGATTCTGTTGACCGTCGCCGGTGAACGGATTCTCGGGCTGCCTCGCGAGTCGAGCAGCTAGCCCACACTCAACCGGGAGCTTGAATTGGACTTCACCAGGGACGAGAGCCAGGACGCTGTCGCCGAGGTTGTCGTAAGTTTGCTGGAGCGTGAAAGCGCACGTGATGCCGCGCTCTGGCCCATCATCGCGGAGAGCGGTCTGCTGGCCGTGCCGCTGCCCGAGCGCTTCGGCGGCGACGATATGGGCCTGCTCGAGGTGTCGGCCATGCTCACCGAGCTGGCCACCGACGCCGCGCAGGTGCCCGCCCTGGCCACCCTCGCGTTCGGGGTGCTGCCGCTGAAGGCGATCGGCCTGCCGGATGCCTTGGCGGAGAAGGTGTTCCCGGCCGTGGCCGAGGGCGCGGTGCTGACCGCGGCCCTGCACGAGACCGGCGCGCCGTTCACGGAGAAGCCCGAGACCACCGCGGTGAGCGACGGCGCGACCGTGCGCGTCACCGGTCAGAAGGTGGCGGTGCCCTACGCCGACACCGCGCGCTGGATCCTGGTGCCGACCGACAACGGCATCGCCGTGGTCGAGGGTGACGCCCCCGGTGTCACCCGCATCGCGAGCCCGACTTCCGATGGCGTGCCCGAGTTCTCGGTCCGCTTCGACGGCGTCGCGATCCCGGCCGAGCAGCTGCTCCCGGGCGGGCTGCCCGAGCTGCACCGCTACGCGCTGGCGGGCCTGGGTTCGGTGGCCGACGGCCTGCTCGAGGGTGTCGTCGCGCTGACCGCCGAGCACGTTCGGACCCGTCAGCAGTTCGGCCGCGCGCTGGCCGAGTTCCAGGCCGTCGCCCAGCAGATCGCGGACGTCTACGTGGTCTCGCGGACGCTGCACGCGGCCGCGCTCTCCGCGGCGTGGGCGCTGGCCCAGGAGGATCCGAGCGCCGAACATGTGGAGCGCATCGACGACGATCTCGACGTGCTGGCGTACACGGTGGCCTCGGAACTGCCCGCGGCCATGCAGCAGTGTCACCACCTGCACGGCGGCCTGGGCGTCGACATCACCCACCCGCTGCACCGCTACTACTCACAGGCCAAGGACATCGCCCGCTGGCTCGGCGGCGAATCGTTCCGGCTGGACCGTTTGGGAGCCAGATGTTCATCGAACTGACCGCGGAACAGCGGCGACTGCGCGACGAATTGCGCTCGTACTTCACCGGTCTCGTGACTCCCGAAGAGGAGGCCGAGATGCTGGTGAACCGGCACGGTGACGCCTACCGCGCGGTGGTCAAGCGCATGGGCCGCGACGGCAAGCTCGGCGTCGGCTGGCCCAAGGAGTACGGCGGCCAGGGCTTCGGTCCGCTGGAACAGCAGATCTTCTACAACGAGGCGGTCCGGGCCGACGTGCCCGTGCCCCTGGTGACCCTGCTGACCGTGGGCCCGGCGCTGCAGTCGTTCGGCACCGAGGAGCAGAAGCAGAAGTTCCTGCCCGGAATCCTCACCGGTGACGTGCATTTCGCCATCGGCTACTCGGAGCCGGACGCCGGCACCGACCTGGCGGCGCTGCGCACCTCCGCGGTGCGCGATGCCGACGGCGACTGGATCGTCAACGGCCAGAAGATCTTCACCACCGGCGCGCACGAGGCCGACTATGTCTGGCTGGCCGTCCGCACCGGCACCGTGGAGTCCCGGCACAAGGGCATCACGATCCTGATCGTGGACACCAAGGACCCGGGCTACTCCTGGACGCCGATCATCACCGCCGACGGCGCGCACCACACCAACGCCACCTACTTCGACAATGTCCGCGTCCCCGCGAACATGGTCGTCGGCGAGGTCGACGGCGGCTGGAAGCTGATCACCACCCAGCTCAACCACGAGCGGGTCAGCCTCGGCCCGTCCGGCAAGATCGAGCAGCTCTACGAGCGGGTGCGCGAGTGGGCGCAGAAGCAGGGTGTGCTCGGTCAGGCCGAGGTGCGCCGCTCGCTGGGCCGCCTGCACGCCATGACCCGGCTCAACGAACTGCTGAACTGGCAGGTGGCTTCCAATATGGAACGCCCCGACGCCGATCCGCGCGATGTGATCGCCGACGCCTCGGCGACCAAGGTGTTCTCCACCGAGGCGCTGCAGGAAGCCGGCCGCCTGGCCGAGGAGATCGTGGGCCGCTTCGGTGATCCCGCCGACCCGGCCACCGCGGAACTGCTGGTCTGGCTGGACCGTCGCACCAAGCAGAACCTGGTGGTGACCTTCGGTGGCGGTGTCAACGAGGTCATGCGTGAGCTGATCGCCCAGATGGGCCTGCGGCTGCCGCGGGTGCCGCGCTAGATCGCAGAGGAGCAGAGCGTGACGAAGAGTTTCACGGCCGACGAGATCCGCGACGGCCTGGAGAAGATCAAGGCCGACGGCGAGTCCGCGCCCCGCGCGGGCCGCGACCCGATCAACCAGCCGATGATCAACAACTGGGTCGAGGCCCTGGGCGACGCCAACCCGATCTACGTGGACGAGGCCGCCGCGCAGGCGGCCGGGCACCCCGGCATCGTGGCCCCGCCGGCCATGGCGCAGGTGTGGACCATGCTGGGCCTGGGCGGCGTCCGCGCCGACGACGACCCGATGACCCGCACCAACGAGCTGTTCGACGCGGCCGGCTTCACCTCGGTGGTCGCCACCAACTGCGAGCAGGTCTACCACCGCTACCTCCAGCTCGGCGAGCAGGTGACGGTGCGCTCCAGCATCGGTGACATCGTGGGCCCCAAGAAGACCGGGCTCGGCGACGGCTGGTTCACCACCTACCTCACCAACTGGTACGTGGGCGACGAACTGGTCACCGAGATGAAGTTCCGGATGCTGAAGTTCGCGCCCGGAACCGGAAAGACCGAGGCCCCCGCGGCTTCCGGTGACGTCTCGGCCGAGGATCTCGCCAAGCGGGTGCGGCCGACCGTCTCCAAGGACACCGAGTTCTACTGGGAGGGCGTCAAGGCCGGGGAGCTGCGCATCCAGCAGCGGCCCGACGGCACCCTGCAGCACCCGCCCGTGCCCGCGCTGTGGAAGCACCACTCGGAGCCCACCGACTACGTGGTGGCCTCGGGCCGCGGCACCGTCTTCAGCTTCGTGGTGCACCACGCGCCCCGGGTGCCCGGACGGCAGCTGCCGTACGTGGTCGCCCTGGTCGAGCTGGAGGAGGGCGTGCGCATGCTCGGCGAGCTGACCGGGGTCGACCCGGCCGACGTCGAGGTCGGCATGCCGGTCGAGGCCGCGTTCCTGAAGCTCGACGACGACAACACCGTGCCCTACTGGAAGGCCGTGCAATGACGACAGCATCGCGGAGCGATTCCATCAGGGGTGGCGGTGGGGCGACGGGCGGGCCCGTCGAACTGTCGGCCGTCCAGGTCGGAACCACGTTGCCGGAGTTGGTGATCCACGCCGACACCACGTTCATCGTGTCGACGGCGCTGGCCACCCGCGACTTCCAGGACGTGCACCACGACCGCGACAAGGCGCTGGCGCGCGGCTCCAAGGACATCTTCGTCAATATCCTCACCGACACCGGTCTGGTGCAGCGGTTCGTCACCGACTGGGCGGGGCCGACGGCCCGCGTCAAGTCGCTGTCGCTGCGCCTGGGCGTGCCGCTGTACGCGGGTGACACCCTCACCCTGTCCGGCACCGTCTCGGCCGTCGAGGGCTCGACCGTCACCATCGACGTGGTCGGCAAGGATTCGCTCGGCGACCACATCACGGCGAAAGCCGTTATCTCCCTGCAGGAGGCCAACCAATGACCGCATCGCGCAGCGATTCTGTTGGGGGTGGCGGTGGGGCGACGGGTGGGCGCGGGCTGAGCCGCGAAGCCGCGATCGTCGGCATCGGCGCGACCGACTTCTCCAAGGACTCCGGCCGCAGTGAACTGCGTCTGGCCGCCGAGGCGGTCACCGCCGCTCTCGCCGACGCGGGTCTCACCCCCGCCGACGTGGACGGCCTGACGACCTTCACCATGGACACCAATACCCAGGCCGCCGTCGCGCGCGCCACCGGTATCCCGTCCCTGAAGTTCTTCTCCAACATCCCGTTCGGCGGTGGCGCGGCCGCCGCGACCGTGCAGCACGCCGCCATGGCGGTGGCGACCGGGATCGCGGATGTCGTCGTGGCGTACCGAGCGTTCAACGAGCGCTCCGGAAACCGCTTCGGCCAGTTCGCCACGCACCTGGCGACCGGCAACCCGAGCTCCTCGGGCGTGGACAACGGCTTCTCCTACACCCACGGCCTGGGCACCCCGGCCGCGCAGGTGGCCATGGTGGCCCGCCGCTACATGCACGTGTACGGCGCGCGCAGTGAGGATTTCGGCCGCATCGCGGTGGCCGACCGCAAGCACGCGGCGGTGAACCCGGCGGCCCACTTCTACGGCAAGCCGATCACCCTCGAGGAGCACCAGGCCTCGCGCTACATCGCCGAGCCGCTGCACCTGCTGGACTGCTGCCAGGAGACCGACGGCGGCGTGGCCATCGTCATCACCTCGGCGGAGCGGGCCAAGGATCTGCCCAACAAGCCCGCCCTGATCGCGGGCGCCGCGCAGGGTTCGGGTGCGGACCAGTACGTCATGACCAGCTACTACCGCGACGGCATGACGGGTCTGCCGGAGATGGGCCTGGTCGGCGACCAGCTGTGGGCGCAGTCCGGTCTGCGTCCGGAGGACATGCAGGCGGGCATCCTCTACGACCACTTCACCCCGTTCGTGCTGATGCAGCTCGAGGAGCTGGGCTTCTGTGGTCGCGGTGAGGCCAAGGACTTCATCGCCGACGGTGCCATCGAGATCGGCGGCCGGCTGCCGCTGAACACCCACGGCGGCCAGCTCGGCGAGGCCTACATCCACGGCATGAACGGCATCGCCGAGGGCGTGCGCCAGATCCGCGGCACCTCGGTCAACCAGGTCCAGGGCCTGGAGAACATCGTGGTGACCGCCGGCACCGGCGTCCCGACCTCGGGCCTGGTGCTCACCGCGAACTGACCTCGATCGAACCCGACCTCGATTCGAGGGGACAAGACGTCCACCGGCGTGAATCACGCCGGTGGACTTCTGCTTTCGGGGCGTACATTGGGACGGGATTCTGCTGTGGGGAAGGGGTCGTCATGACCGTGCGAGACCGTCTGCACGAGCTGTCGCCGCTGCGCGGCGCGCCGGTGTTCGGGGAACCGTACGAGACCTCGGACGGGACAACGGTCATCACCGTGACCGAGCCCGGGCTGTTCGGTCCGCGGGCGCGCGGCATGTTCGTGGTCAGCGGCGGAAACGTCGAGTGGGTGTGCACCGCCAATGGTGAGCGGGTCGCGCTGCTCGGCGTGCTCACCGGGTTGATCGCGGCGACATTCGCGACCGCGGCCTTGATCAAGCGGCCGCCGTGGCCGGACACCCGGATCACGGTGACGAAGCACCTCTGAGCTGAACGGCGAGTACGCCTTTCAGCTGTGCGACGCTCGCCGGGGTGCCCGGCGTGAGGTCGGTGCGGGCGCCGGCGAAGCGGTCGAAGACCAGGCCCTCGATGACCGCGATGAAATCTGCTGCGGCGGTGGCGGGTTCGGCCGCGCCCAGGGTTTCGAACAGGCCGGTGGCGTGTTGGTGGGAGAAGAGGCTGCGCACCAGTCGCGGCCGCAGTTCGGCGTCGCCGAGCAGTTCGAGAATGAGCGCCTGCCGCGCGATGAGATGGTTGCGGCGATGTGCCAGTAGATGATCCAGCCAGCCCGCGATGCCGGTCGCGAGCGCGTCCAGGTCGATGTCCTCGCGCGTGCCGGGCAGGGCCGCGGGCGTGATCAGACCGCCCTGTCCGGCCGTGAAATCGGTGCGGGAGCGGGTGGTGATGCGGTCCACGACGGCCTCGATGAGCGCGCGTTTGGTGCGGAAGTAATACGACGTCGAGCCTGCGGGGAGTTCCAGCGCGGTGTCGAGGGCCCGATGGGTGAGGGCCCGGAGTCCTTGCGCGGCAATGAGATCTATGGCGCTGTCCACGATGAGACTGCGCCGATCGGTTGTGGGAGTGGTCACCTTGGCTCCTCTGCGGCTTCGCGATCCTCTACAACTATAGAGGAGGCTCTACAGCGGTAGAGGAAGCAGGGAGGTCGCAATGGAAACCACGGAGATCGTGCTCGACGCCGACCAGCGGTCGGCCGCCGACCGACTCGACGCCATCGCCGCCCGGGTGGGCAAGCGGTGGCGGCGGCCGCGCGGGCTCTACCTGTACGGCGGGCCCGGCCGCGGCAAGACCATGCTGATGAACCGCTTCTTCGAATCGGTCCCCACGGCGCGCAAGCGGCGCTACCACTTCCACGCCTTCTTCGCGCGGCTGAACGCGGGCATTCACGAGTACGGCGGCATCGACGCCTCGGCGGCCGCGCTGCTGGGCGATGCCGAGCTGATCTGCTTCGACGAATTCCACGTCCACGACTCGGGCGACGCCCGCCTGGTGGCCCGGCTGCTGGACACCCTGTTCGCCCGGCGCATCACGCTGGTGGTGACCTCGAACTACCCGCCGCAGGACCTGCTGCCCAATCCCTACCTGCACGCCATGTTCGCGCCGACCATCGACCACATCCTCGAGCACCTCGACGTGGTGTCGGTGAACGGGCCGACGGACTACCGCACGCTCGGCGGGCGGCACACCGGATTCGCGGCCGGGCACTACGTGGTCGGCGCCTGCCCCGAGACCGGGGCCGTCGACCTTCCGGTCGCCCACCGGCAGCTGCACGCCCGCACGATCCGAAACGGCGTGATCACCGTCGAATTCGCGGAACTGTGCGGCATCCCGGTGTCGGCGGCCGATTTCCTCGAACTCACCGCCGACCTCCGCACCTGGGTGGTGTGCGACGTCCCGCCGCTGGGAACGGTCCCACCGGACTGGGTGATGCGCTTCGTGAACCTGGTCGACGTGCTCTACGACGCGGACCTCGAACTGTCGGTCTACGCCGAGGTCCCGCTGGCCGAACTCGGCGGTGAGGTGCGCCGCGTCCCCGATCTCTATCGCACCCTCAGCCGCCTCGGCGAGCTGCGGGAACCGGCCAATCTCGAGGCTCGATAGCCGTTCGGCGAAGCCCCGGTGAACTGGCCGGGGAGATCGACGCGCACGGTTCACGTCCCGGCCATGCGGAGGGGGGCTCGGGTTTCGGGCCGCTTCCTACCGTGGCGTCAGGAGCTGCACCGAACCGGAGGGGACCGATGCGAATCCGCGAGCAGGCAAGGGATTCCGCGCCGCGGAACCCGAGCAGACCGAGTAATAGCCCCCATCTCCGGAACAGTGCCCGCCTGCGGGTGTTGGTCGTCGCCGAGTCCTTCCTTCCCCAGGTCAACGGCGTGACCAACTCCGTGCGGCGGGTGCTGGATCACCTGGCCGCCAAGGGGCACGAAGCCACACTGGTGGCCCCGACCGGGCCGGCGAAATACGCCGGGTTCCGCGTACACCTGGTGCGCGGAGCCCGGCTGCCGTTCTATCGGGACTTCCGGATCGGGCTCGAGACCCGCCGGCGGCTGCGCAAGATCATGCGCGAATTCCGGCCCGACGTCGTGCACATCGCCTCCCCGGCCACGCTGGGTTATCAGGCGGCCAAGGTCGCGGGCGAACTCGGGATTCCGACGGTCGCCATCTATCAGACCGATCTGGTGGGTTTCGCGCTGCGCTACGACCTGCCCGGCGGCGTACGCGCCATGACCGCCCTGACCCGCCGCATCCACCTGCGGGTGGACCGCACCCTCGCGCCCTCCACCGCCAGCCTGCGCCAGCTGGAGCTGATGGGCATCCCGGGGCTGGGTCGCTGGCCGCGCGGCGTGGACCTGCAGCAGTTCGGGCCCTTCTGTCGCTCGGAAGAGCTGCGAAAGCGCCTGGCCCCCAATGGTGAAGCCCTGGTCGGTTATATCGGGCGGCTCGCGCCGGAGAAGGAACTCGAGCTGCTGGCCGCACTGCGCCCGCTGCCTGGGGTGCGGCTCGTCATCGTCGGCGGCGGCCCGGAGGAGAAGCGGCTGCGCAAGCTGCTGCCGGACGCGGAGTTCCTCGGCGTCCTGCACGGTGAGGAACTCGCGGCCGCGTACGCCTCGCTGGACGTCTTCGTGCACACCGGTCGCCACGAAACCTATTGCCAGGCAGCGCAGGAGGCCCTGGCCTCCGGGGTGCCGGTGGTCGCGCCCAAGTCCGGCGGCCCGATCGACGTGATCACGCCCGGCGCCGGATTCCTCTACCCGCCCGGCGACGCCGACGCCATGACCGCGCTGGTGCGCCGCCTGGTCGAGGACGACCTGCTGCGCGAGCAGACCGCGGCCACCGCGGTGCGCAGCGTGCGCGACCGCTCCTGGGCCGCGGTCAACGACCTGCTCATCCGCCATTACCGCGAGGTGATCGCGGAACGCGCGCAGCCCGATTCGGCGCTGCGGTCCGACCCGGTGCCGGGCGAGGTCCCGGCTGCCAAGGAGGCATCCTGATGCTGCGCATCTCCGTCATCGGCACCGGCTACCTGGGCGCCACCCACGCCGCGGGCATGGCCGAACTCGGATTCGACGTGCTCGGGGTGGACAACGACCCGGCCAAGGCCGCGGCGCTGTCGGCCGGGCGGGTGCCCTTCCACGAACCCGGCCTGCCGGACCTGCTGGCCGGGCACGTGGCCGACGGCCGCCTGCGCTTCGGCACCTCGCTGGTCGCGGCCGCCGAGTTCGCCGACGTCCACTTCCTCTGTGTCGGAACGCCGCCCGGCGTGAACGGGGCCGCGGACCTGTCGCAGCTCTACAGCGCGCTGGACGGCCTGGTGCCGCACCTGACCCGCAACTGCCTGATCGTCGGCAAGTCCACGGTGCCGGTGGGCACCGCCGAGGCGCTCACCGCGCGCATCGCCGAGCTGGCCCCCGAGGGCATCTCGGTGGATCTGGCCTGGAACCCGGAGTTCCTGCGCGAGGGGCACGCCGTCCACGACACCCTGCACCCGAACCGGCTGGTGTTCGGCGTGACCACCCCGGACGCCGAATGGGCGCTGCGGCAGGTCTACGCCACCCCCATCGCCGGGGGATCGCCGGTGGTGATCACCAACCTGCCCACCGCGGAACTGATCAAGGTGTCCGCGAACGCCTTTCTGGCGACCAAGATCTCGTTCATCAACGCCATGGCCGAGCTGTGTGACCTGACCGGCGCGGACGTGACCCTGCTGGCCGACGCCCTGGGCCACGACGACCGGATCGGCCGCAAGTTTCTGGGCGCCGGTCTCGGCTACGGCGGCGGCTGCCTGCCGAAGGATGTGCGCGCCCTGATCGCCCGCGCGACCGAACTCGGCGCGGGCGAGTCGGTGGCGTTCCTGCGCGACGTCGACGCGGTGAACCTGCGCCGCCGCGAGCGGGTGGTGCGCGAGACCCTCGAACTGCTCGGCGGCGAGCACCGGCCGGTCGGCCGGGTGGGCATCCTGGGCGCGGCCTTCAAGCCGCTCTCCGACGATGTGCGCGACTCGCCTGCCCTGGATGTGGCGCGGCGGCTGCACGCGGCGGGCGTCGAGGTGACCGTCTTCGATCCGGCCGCGACGGGTCCGGCGCGCGCGGTGGCGCCGCAGCTGGTGTTCGCGGCCACCCCGGCCGCGGCCCTGCACGAGGCGGACGTGGTGCTGCACCTGACCGAGTGGCGGGAATTCCGGGAGCTGGACCCCGGTTTCCTGCGTACCGTCGCGCGCGGGCGCGTGATCATCGACGCCCGCAACACCCTGGACCCGGAGCCGTGGCTGGCCGCGGGCTGGGACTTCCGCGCCCTGGGCCGCCTGGTGGAGCCGCGGACGGCCGCCGGTGCGGTCGGCGCCCCGGCCGGGAGCTCCTACCCGGGTCCGACGGCGATCCGGGACGTGGCCGAACCGGCCCGCGCCCTGCCGCAGCCGTCGCCGCTGACGCGCCTGCGCGCCCGGGTGCGCCGCACGGCCTGACCGCGGTCGATTCCGGCACTCCCGGTCCCGCTCCGGCACCGCCCGTTCGACTCGACGGGCGGTCCGTCGCGCCCGCGATCCACCACCGATGGTGATAAGTGGGGTTGCGCGTCGACTGCCCGGCGCGGGCGGGATGACCTGGGTTTTCGGGGCTGGTGACGATCGCCGCGCAGGTGGGGGATTTATGTGCGGCGGGTATGTGATTCCAGCTTCCCGATTTTGGTCCTGACGAACCGCTTGGCATGTAACTATGTGCCTGTTTCTGCTGGACTCTGGTTAGGAGTGGTCGTGACTGGGGTGGGGACGGTGGCAACGCGGACGATCGCACTGATCGGTCTCGTCGTGCTGGCTGTCGTCGCACTGCGCGGGTACGTTCCGGGAACCGGAGGACCTGCGGCGCCGCATCCGTCGTCGGCGGTGTCCCTGGCATTGATGCCGGTGCTGCTGCTGGTCTCGATGGTGATCCTGGTGGCGGGTGTGATCAACAGCCGGCACCGGCTGCCGCTCGCCATGCCCGAACCCGATCGCGAGAACCTGGTGCGCGTCCCGGGACTGCGGCGGCTCGGGCTGCTGGTGGTGGTCGGCGCCGCGGCGCTGGCGCTGATCGTGACCGCGGTGCTGTCGATCTACCTGGTGACCCCCGCACGGCACGGCGAGAGCGGCACCCAGCCCACCGCGACGCCCGGCGCCACGGAACCGCTGGAAACCACCGCGCCCCCGATGGACTCGGTGCCGGAGCCGACGCTGAGCGGCACCGCACTGCTGCTGGTCGGCATCACCGCCACCGTGCTGGTGCTGATCGCCATGACCGGCCTGGTCGTGGTGGCGGTCAACTCGAACCGCCGACCCGCCCTGACCCGTACCCCGCTGCCACAGCCCAGCCCCACCGAGGCGGTCTCGCTGGCCAAGGTGGCCGAGATGGGCCTGGCCGCCATGATCGCGCCCGGACAGGATCCGCGTACCGCCATCATCGCCTGCTACGTGGCCATGGAAAGCGGTCTGGCGCAGGCGCGGGAGGTCGCGCCGCTGGCCTCCGACACCCCCTCCGAGGTGCTGGCGCGGGCCTTCGACCGCGGCTTCCTGCACGACGCGTCGGCGCGGGAACTGGTGTCGCTGTTCGAGGAGGCGCGGTTCAGTCCGCACTCCATGCTGGAGTGGCAGCGAATGCGGGCCGAGCAGCTGCTGCGTATCGTATTGGCAGATCTTCAGGGGCTGGCCGCATGAAAGCTGTTGTGGCGGGCGAGATCTGGGTGGGCCGAACGGGGGATCGGCCATGAATCGGGGCGCGATCGTGACCGGCGCGGTGGTGCTGGTGGTGTTGTTCGAGTTCGTCGCGCTCGGCAATCAGCGCGAACTGCTGCCGCTGCTGACCGGCATTCCGGTGGCGGGCGCACTCGGACTGCTGGTGTGGACGCTGGTCGAGCGGTCGCGGCGGCTGGCCCCCGTCGAGGAGGACAACGACATCGACAACGGCCCCGTCGAGATGCTGCGCCGCTGGCAGGCGCGCGCCACGATGCTGGCCGACCGGTCCGAGGGCACCCGCGCCGATTGGGACCGGCACCTGCGGCCGCTGCTGGCCAAGGAATTCGAGCTGACCAGCGGGCATCGGATGAACAAGAACCGCCGGGCCCTCGAGGTGGCGGGGCAGCTGCAGTTCGGCCCCGAACTGTGGCGGTGGGTGGACCCCGCCAACTCGGCGCTGCGCGACGAGGTCAATCGCGCACCCGGCCGTGAAGCCCTCGACGAGATCCTGCGTCGGCTACAAGACATGTGAGATGAGATGCGAGAGTTGCCATGACATCACCGATGGACGTGACCATCAAGCGCACCGACGCCGTACTGCGCGAAGTATCCCGGGTCGTGGTCGGCAAGCGGGACGAGCTGCAGCTGATCATGATCGCGGTGCTGTCCGGCGGCCATATCCTGATCGAGGATCTGCCCGGCCTGGGCAAGACCCTGATCGCGCGCTCCTTCGCGGCCGCGCTCGGGCTGAACTTCACCCGCGTGCAGTTCACCCCGGACCTGCTGCCCGCCGACCTGATCGGCTCCACCATCTACGACATGCATTCGGGCCGTTTCAGTTTCCGGCGCGGTCCGGTGTTCACCAATATGCTGCTGGCCGACGAGGTCAACCGCACCCCGCCCAAGACCCAGGCCGCCCTGCTGGAGGCCATGGCGGAGGGCCAGGTCTCGATCGACGGTGAGACCTTCCCGCTGCCACAGCCTTTCATCGTCTTCGCCACCGACAACCCGATCGAGTACGAGGGCACCTACCCGCTGCCCGAGGCCCAGCTCGACCGCTTCGCCATGCAGCTGCGGCTCGGGTACCTGTCGGAGAACGACGAGATGAACATGATCCGCCGCCGCCTGGAACGTGGCGCGCAGCCCGCCCAGATCGGGCAGGTGGTGGACGCCGAGGGCCTGCTCGAGATGCGGCAGTCCGTCGAGTTCGTGACCGTGCACCCCGATGTGGTCGGCTACGTGGTCTCGCTCGCCTCCGCCACCCGCGGCCACCCGCAGGTGGAGGTCGGCGCCAGCCCGCGCGCCGAACTCGACCTGGTGCAGATGGCGCGCGCCCGCGCCCTGCTGAACGGCCGCGACTACGTGGTCCCCGAGGACGTGAAGGCGCTGGCCATTCCCGCCATGGCGCACCGCATCACGCTGCGCCCCGAGATGTGGGTGCGCCGCATCCGCGGCGAGGACGTCATCTCCGAACTGCTGCGCCGCCTGCCCGTCCCGCGCGCCACCACCGCTTGAGGCACGCATGAAGCATCGCGACACCACCGCCTCCGTCGAGGCCGAACTGCGCTGGCGGCCCGCGCCGTTGGTGTTCATGCTCGCCGCGGTGTCGGCGCTCGCGCTGGTGCTGGCGGTGATCCTGGGCAGATGGCAGCTGGTGGTGTTCGCCGCGCCCATGCTCGGGGTGCTGGCCTCCGCGCCCTTGCAGCAGTCGCGCACCCGGATTCAGATCGACGGGTCCGGGGTGTTGCGCTGCTTCGAGACCGAGGAGGTGGTGCTGACCGCCGCCGCCTTCGTGGAGAGCGGCCACGCGCTGCTGCGGCTGCATCCGGAACCCCTGCCGGACATGGAGATCCACGTCGAGGAGACGGTCGACTCCGGCGTCTCCCCGGCCGGGCTGCGGCTGGCGCTGTCGGCGGCGCGCTGGGGCCGGTACCCGGTGCCCATGCGGATCACCGCGCTCAGCCCCGCCGGACTGGCGGTGGCCTCGGTGCGGCTGCCCGCGGGGGAGCTGTACATCTACCCGATCACCGACCCGCAGCGGATGCGGTTGCCGCGCACCGAACTTCCCGAACGCATGGGCTCGCACCTGACCCGGCGGCACGGCCCCGGCGTGGAGTACGCCGACATCCGGGCCTACACCCCGGGCGACCAGCTGCGCACCGTCAACTGGCCGGTGAGCGCGCGCCGCGGGCAGCTGTTCGTGACCGAACGCTTCACCAACCGGGCCGCGGACGTGGTGGTTCTGGTGGACACCTCGATGCAGGCCCCCGGCCCCGCCTCGGAGTCGCTGGAGCTGTCGGTGCGCGGCGCCGCCCAGGTGGCGCAGTCCGCGCTGCAGGCCGGTGACCGCACCGCGGTGGTGTGCCTGGGCCGCAGCCCGCGCTGGCTGCGACCCGATATCGGCCGCCGTCAGTTCTATCGCATCGTGGACGCGGTCCTCGATGTCGGCGACGAGCACATCGAAATGCAGGGTTCGCTGGCCCCGCACTCCGCGGTCCCGATCGGCGCGGTCATCGTCGCCTTCTCGACCCTGCTCGACACCCAATTCGCCCTGGCCCTCATCGATCTGCGCAAACGTGGCCACGTCGTGGTGGTGATCGACGTGCTGCGCGGGCCGCCGTTCGGCGAGGGCCTGGACAATACGCTCGCCCGCATGTGGCAGCTGGAACGCACCTCCATGTACCGCGATATGGGCACCGTCGGCGTCGACATCGTGCCCTGGCCCGAGGACACCCGGCTCGACCAGGTGATGCGGCTGCTGCCCGAACACCGCCGCACCGTGAGGGTCCGCCGATGACGAAGTTCCTGGCCGTACTGTCCGGCGTCCTGCTCGCGGGCGCGGTGGCCGTCATCCTGCCCTGGGCCGCATTGCCGGTGGCCGTGCTGGCCGCGGCGGGCTGGCGCTGGCGGGTCTGCGCGGTGCTGGCCGTGCTGGCCGCCATGGCGGCGCTGGCCTGGGTCGGCACCGGGGCGCTGGTCGCGGGCGGCATCGGGCTGGTCGCCACCACCTATCTGCTGAACATCGCCACCGTGTCGGCCCCGGCGGGCGTGGTGCCCACCACGATTCCGTCGGTCGCGGGCGCGCTCCTGTTCACCGTGGCGGCCGGGGCGGCGACCGTGCTGCCCGCCGGGCTGACCTGGGTGCCGATCCTCGCGCCGTTCGCCGTGATCGCCTTGTACGCCATGCTGGTGCGCGGGCTGTCGAGCGACCCGGCGGCATAGCGTCTCGGCGAAAATCGCTTCGAATTCGCGTGCGGGACTGCTTCACTCGCGAACATGAACGACTATCGCATGAACGAGCAACAGCTCGTCCGGACCTCCAAGCGGCTGTCCCGGCATCTGCGGCACGCCCCCGAGGCGATCGGGCTCACCCTGGACTCGGCCGGCTGGGTGGACGTCACCGCGCTGCTGGCGGGACTGGCCCGGCACGGCCGCCGCGTGACGCGGCCCGAACTGGACGAGGTGGTGGCACGGAACAACAAGCGCCGCTTCGAATTCGACGCGACGGGGACCCGGATCCGCGCGAGTCAGGGGCACAGTGTCGACGTCGACCTGGAGTACCGGGCGACCACGCCGCCCGAACTGCTCTACCACGGCACCGTTGCCGCGGCCCTGCCCGGAATTCGCGCCGAGGGCCTGCGGCCCATGCGCCGCCACGACGTCCATCTGTCGGCGGATACCGAGACCGCCGTCAAGGTCGGTTCACGTCGAGGCCGACCCATCGTGCTGACCGTGGACGCCGCCGCGATGCACCGCGACGGTCACGAGTTCCGGGTCAGCGCCAATGGGGTCTGGCTGGTGGCCGCCGTCCCGCCCGGTTACCTCGCCGGTCTCTGAGCTCCCGGCAGGACTCGAGCAGGACGGAATCCACTGTGGGCGAGAGTTATTGGAGCGCGGGCGGCATCCGGGTCGGCTTGATCCGGCCGGCGTCGATGAGCGCCCGGAATGCCGCGGCTTTGCGCTGACATTCGGCGACCGGGCAGCGGCGGTGCTGCTGCATGGTGCGGTGGGCTTCCTGGACGCCCAGGGGGTGATCGGGGGCGAGGTGCGACCAGGAGGATGGTGCGGTGGTAGCCAACGCCAAGGCGTTGTGCTCCTTGGTGATTCGATCGCGGATCCGATCCACTGAGAGCCGATCAGGATCCTGGTGGGGGTGGTGCAGGCTCATGATGGCGATTGCCGTGACCGCGAGCGCTGCGAGGGTGGCCGTGAACACTTGCCAGGCGGCCATTCGTTCACCTTCTCCATGTCTATCGGATGTAGTCAGCGAGATATTCAGTTGGTTAGCTAGATATTCACCGTATGCCCTGAAACGTTACGCCTCCAGCGTGTCATGGGTCAGGAACAATCGAATTTCGGCCGCTTTCAGCAACTTCCCCGCTCGTGGCGCCGCGTCACGGCGGCCTCGGTATCTGCAACTACCGCAACCGAATGCGCAATAGCCGTCAACCCGCGCCTAGCGGTCTAATCGGGCATAGGCGTCAAAACTAAATCGAAACGGTCGGTTTGCTGACGGCGGACTCGCCATCCAGGCATGGAGCAGCCACCCACTCCGCCGAGTCGAAGAGCCACTCGGACAGTGGTTTTCGGACGAGCCCCGAACCGGTCCGCGCACTGTGGTTCGTCTAGAGGAACCCCGCGCACATCTCCCCGATGAGCAACGCGGGCGCGTTGGTATTGCCGCCGGTGATGTCCGGCATGATCGAGGTGTCGGCGACGCGCAGGCCTTCGATCCCGTGCACGCGCAGCCGCGGATCCACCACGGCGCGTTCGTCGGTTCCCATTCGGCAGGTCCCGACCGGGTGATACACCGAGTGGATCCGGTTGCCGAGTTCGCGGCGCATCGTGACGGGGTCGGTGAAGTCCGGGCCGGGGTGCAGCTCCCCGAGGCTCGCGCGCGCGATCTCCGGATGGGCCATGATCTCGCGCATCATGGCGATCCCTTCCATCAGCACCTCGGCATCGGCGGGATCGGACAGGTAGGCGGGGTCGATCAGCGGGGCCCGCCGCGGATCCCGGGAGGCCAGGCGCACGGTGCCTCGGCTGCGGGGGTAGATCATGGTCGGCAGGACGGTGAACGCGGGCCGGGGATCCACCCGGTGCAGGATGTCGCGATCCTGGTTGGGTGCGACGTAACCCCAGGGCAGTGCGTGGATTTGGAGGTCCGGGACGGCCTCGGCCCGCGAGGTGCGCACGAAACCGACGCCTTCGAGGAAGGTGCGCCCGAACCAGCTCGATCCCGGCCGCCGTGTCTCGGTGAGCATGCCGCCCAGGAAATGCCCGACCGTTCCGCGATGCGGCGAGTTCTTCACGACGTAGGTGAGCGGCACGAACAGGTGGTCGTGCAGGTTGTCGCCGACGGGCAGGTCGGCCTGCACGGCGATGCCGTGCTCGCGCAGGTGCGCGGCGGGGCCGATGCCGGACAGCATCAGGAGCTGCGCCGACCCGATCACCCCCGCGGACAGCACGACTTCCTGTGCCGCCCGGATGATCCGGGGCCCGGACCGATCGAGCACCTCCACTCCGGTCGCGCGACCGTGCTCCACGACCACGCGGGACACCTGGACGCCGGTTTCGATGCGCAGGCGCGACCGATCGGTCAGGTAGGCATGGGACGAGCTGTAGCGCACGCCGTTCCGGGTGGTCTGCTGGAACAGCGACAGCCCTTCCTGGGATGCGCCGTTGTAGTCCTCGATCATCGGCACGCCGAGCGTTTCCGAAGCGGCGCTGAGGAATCCGGTGGTGGCGTCACTGATGTCGATGGCCCCGGTGACCGCGACCGGCCCGTCGCCGCCGCGCAGCGCGCTCGGGCCGCGCTCCCAGGTCTCCATGCGCTTGAACGCCGGCAACACCTGCTCGTAGCCCCAGCCGTCGCAGCCCTGCGCGGCCCAGCCGTCGTAGTTCGCCCGGTTGCCGCGCACGAACACCATGCCGTTGACCGAACTGGAACCACCGAGCACCTTGCCCCGGGTCATCGGAATGCGCCGTCCCGCAGCGTGTTTCTGCGGCACCGAATACTGCTTCCAGCACAGGCGGGCGCGCAGCTGCGGGACGGTGTGGACCACGAACGTCATCCCGGGCACCCGCACCAGCCGGGTGTCGTCGCCGCGCCCGGCCTCGAGCAGGACGACACTGGCTCCCCGTTCGGCGAGGCGGCCCGCGACCACGGCGCCGGCGCTGCCCGCACCGACGACGATGTAGTCGTATTCGGCCGCGCGCGGGTTCGGGTCACGCATGGGGAATGCTCAACTGCCCCAGCCAGTGGTCGACCAGCTGCGCGGTCATCGGCGCCTCGGTGCTGCACAGTTCGACGTGCTGAGCGTCCACGGTCCGGACAGTCTGTGCGGTGGACCAGGTTTCGACGGGCCACTCGTTGAGGTTGTGCGTCGGCGAGGGTTTCGTGCATTTGAGCACGAGCGTCTCGCAGTCGAGGGGCTGATGCTCATGCTGCATCAGCAGGTCGAGCCAGCACGCCAGCGCGGTCAGTCGTTCGGTGGTGAAGCCGGCCAGATCGGGGATCATCGCGTCGGTGTCGGCCACAGCGTCTTTCGCGGTGCCCATTTGGCGCTGGTGCGCCTCCGGAGCGATGAAGGAATCGAAGATGATCAATCCCCGCAGCCGGGTATCGCCCTGTTCCAGCAGGCGAGCCGCGGTGGCGTGGGCGAGATTGCCGCCGCCCGACATACCGCCCACGACGTAATCATCGTCCCCGACGGTCTCACGGACGGACTCGGCGATGCTGTCTATGGCGACGTCGAGCGAAGCGGGCAGCGGCTCACCCGGCTCGTATCCGGACAGCGGAATGACGGAGAGGCGGCGATGGCCGCCCAAGTGGGCGGCGAGCAGAATGTACTGAATGTAACCGCCGAGGAATGCCGGGGTGCAGATCAATACAACGTGGGGCAGGACGTGTCCGCCACTGTTGTGGGGCGTGCCACCGCTGAGTGCGATGCCCTTCGGTAGTTCTGCCGAATAGTGGTCGAACGTCTCACGCAGCTGCGCGGCTGCGAGCAGGAACTCCAGGCCGTCGGCGAATCTATCGTCCGCGATCGCCTGTCTGAACATGCGGACGATGGACGAATCAGCGGATTCGGCCGCCGCGCTTGCCCGGTCGGGGGTGTATGTGATCCCGTCACTGCGAGGTACGAGCAAGGTATTTCCGCGTAGGGCGAGTTGCGGCTCGGCGCTCGCGACCGCGAGGACGGTCATATTCCGGATGGCCATGAGTCCGGACAACTCTCCGAGGCCCGGATCGGGAGAGTCGGTGTCCACGAGGATGATCCGCCCCGGGTGCTCGGATTGAGCCGACCGCACCAGGTCCCAGACCGCCGCGGCCGCCGGGTGCGCGACCTCGTCGGCCGCAACCGCGATCGCGCCGCGCGTGAGCACCAGGAAGGTGCTGGAATCGAAGCGTTGTTGTCCGGACCAGGTCCGCAACGCGGTCGACACCCGCTGGGTCAGGGCGTGCGTATCCGTTGGCAGCGCACCGGATTCATCCCGGCGGCAGTCCAGAACTATTACCTGGGCATTGTCGGCGTCGCCGTTCAGCGCTTCTGTCCAGTCGCAGGGCGCCACCGGGGGCAATGACGTGGGAGTGGGAATTGCAGACCACTCGCCAGTGTGATGCGTATTCATGGATTCCCCCGGATGTCTCGACGAGCCCTCGTCGCCAGCATGCCATGGCCATCTGGCGTCGTCCATCACTTGACTAGAACATGTTCTTGCGAAAAGCTGGCAGGCACTGCGAGTCAGTTCGAGTGGGGTGGGTGGATGGTAGAGGCTCGAATCGTGCTGTGCACCAGTCGATTGCACGAAGTGTCAGTAGTCGGTTTTGCTGGCGAATTCGGTATACCCACGTCTTCAACTGGATCGGGTTCTAGTTGTCTGGAATAGGGGTTCCGAAATGGTTGACCAGCAGAAGCTGCAACATCTCCTGCGACGCGTCACTGCCGAGCTCCAGGAAACCAGGGCCAAGCTGCGGGAGCTGACGGAGCTGAACTCGGAGCCCGTAGCGATCGTGGGCATGGGGTGTCGTTTTCCGGGCGGGGTGGGTTCGCCGGATGACCTGTGGCGGCTGCTGCTCGAGGGCCGGGATGCGGTGTCGGCGTGGCCGTCCGATCGGGGCTGGGATCTGTCGGGTTCGTACTCCCCGGAGCCGGGTGTCGCGGGCAAGTCGTATGTGCGGGAGGGCGGGTTCCTCGACGACGCGGGCGAGTTCGACGCCGGGTTCTTCGGGATCAGTCCGCGCGAGGCACTGGAGATGGACCCGCAACAGCGCTTGATGCTGGAAACCGTGTGGGAGGCCCTCGAGCATGCCCGGATCCGGCCGGAGACGTTGCGGGGCAGCGATACCGGTGTGTATGTCGGTGTGATCGACCAGGGCTACGGCGCCGGCGCCGATACCGGTGGTGGCGGTTACGGGTTGACGGGTGTGGCGTCGAGCGTGGTGTCGGGCCGCGTGTCGTATGTGCTGGGACTGGAAGGACCCGCCGTATCGGTGGATACGGCGTGTTCGTCGAGTCTGGTGGCATTGCATCAGGCGGTGTCGTCGCTGCGTGCGGGGGAATGTTCGCTGGCCTTGGCCGGTGGGGTGGCGGTGATGGCGACACCGGAGTCGTTCGTGGAGTTCTCGCGGCAGCGGGGGTTGGCGGCGGATGGCCGGTGTAAACCGTTCGCGGAGGCGGCCGATGGGACGGGATGGGGTGAGGGTGTCGGTGTTCTTGTGCTGGAACGCTTGTCGGACGCGCGCCGCAACCGGCACCGGGTGCTGGCGGTGGTGCGGGGTAGCGCGGTCAATCAGGACGGTGCCTCGAATGGGTTGACCGCACCGAACGGGCCCGCGCAGCAGCGGGTGATCCGGCGGGCGTTGGCGAATGCCGGGTTGTCGGTCGGCGGAGTGGATGTGGTCGAGGCGCACGGCACCGGCACCACGCTGGGTGATCCGATCGAGGCGCAGGCATTGCTGGCGACTTACGGTCAGCGTGATCGTGGCCAGGAGCCGCTGTGGCTGGGTTCGGTGAAGTCCAATATCGGGCACACCCAGGCGGCGGCGGGCATGGCCGGGCTGATCAAGATGGTGCAGGCGTTGCGTTTCGGGGTGTTGCCCGCGACGTTGCACGTGGATCAGCCGTCTACGCACGTGGATTGGTCATCGGGGCATGTGGATCTGCTGACCGCGGCGCGGGATTGGCCGGTGGTGGATCGGCCGCGCCGGGCCGCGGTGTCGGCGTTCGGTGTCAGTGGCACGAATGCGCATGTGATCCTCGAACAGGCGCCGGAACCGGAATCGGCGACCGAACCGGTGACCGGTGCCGGCGGGGACGGGTCGGCGGCGTGGGTGGTGTCGGGCCGGACACCGCAGGCACTGGCGGGACAGATGCGGCGGCTGCGGGATTTCGTGGCCGGTGATCCATCGCTGAACGTGCGCGACGTGGCGCGGTCGCTGGCGTCCCAGCGGTCGCGGTTCGACCACCGCGCGGTGGTGGTCGGTGCGGATCGCGACCAGCTGCTCGCGGGACTGACCGCGCTGTCGGAGCAGACGCCGAGGCCCGGCGTGGTGACGGGTGTGGTTGGAGCGCAACGCAAGACGGTGCTGGTGTTCCCCGGCCAGGGAGCTCAATGGCTGGGCATGGGAAAACAGCTCCTGGACTGTTCGCCGGTGTTCGCTCGAAAAATGGCCGACTGTGATGCCGCGTTCTCACCACTGGTGGATTGGTCGTTGTCCGACGTGCTCGCGGGTGCGGACGGAGCGCCGTCGCTGGAGCGCGTCGACGTGATTCAACCGGCGCTCTTCGCGGTGATGGTGTCGTTGGCCGAGCTGTGGCGCTCGGCTGGTGTCGTTCCGGATGCCGTCGTGGGTCATTCACAAGGCGAGATAGCCGCGGCGTGCGTCGCCGGGGCCCTGTCCCTCGAGGACGCCGCTCGGGTAGTGGTGCTGCGGTCGGCCGCGCTGCACGCCGTGGCCGGGCAGGGTGGAATGGTCTCGGTGTCCCTGCCGGTCGATCAGGTCACCTCGCTGCTGGCCGGATACGGCGAATTGTCGGTGGCCGCGGTCAACGGCCCGCGGGCCACGGTGGTGTCGGGTGCGGCAGCGCAGCTCGAGACCTTCCTGGAAGTTTGTGCGCGCGAAGACATTCACGCCCGCCGGATCCCGGTGGACTACGGCTCGCATTCGCCGCAGGTCGACGTGCTCCGCGAACCGCTGCTGAAGGCGCTGGCCGAACTTCGGCCCGGATCGTCGCACCTGGCGTTCTGGTCCAGCGTGACCGGCGGCGTACTGGACGGCGCCGAGTTGGACGCGGATTACTGGTTCCGGAATCTGCGGGAACCGGTGCGTTTCCAACCGGCGGTTCAGGCCCTCCTGGAAGACGGGTACGACCTCTTCGTCGAGGCCAGCCCGCATCCGCTGCTGACGGTCGGTATCGAGCAGACGTGTGACCTGCTGGCGGGTGCGAATCCCGTGACCGTGGTCGGTTCGCTGCGACGTGACGATGGCGGCCTGGACGGTTTCCTGCGGTCGGCGGCGCAGGTGGAAGTGTCCGGCGTGGCGGTTGATTGGGAGGCGTTGCTGGGACCTGCTCCCGGGGCCGGGGTGTCTTTGCCGACGTACGCGTTTCAGCGGCGCAGGTATTGGCTGGACGGAGCCTCGACTCGTGGCGATGCGTCGTCGTTGGGGCTGTCGGCAACGGGGCATCCCTTGCTGGGGGCGGTGGTGGAGTCACCGGACGGAGACGGTGTCGTGCTGACGGGTCGAGTCGGCCCGGCGACCCATCCGTGGCTGGCCGAGCGCGCCGTGGACGGGGTTGTGCTGTTCCCGGAGACCGCTTACCTGGAGTTGGTGCTGCGTGCGGCCGAGGAAGTCGGTTGTGCACTGGTGCGGGATCTGACCTTGCTGAATCCACTTGTGCTGCGCGACGAGGTCGGGACGCAAGTGCAGGTGGTGGTGGAAGGCGCCGACGAACTCGGCTGCCGGTCGGTGTCGGTGTATTCCCGAGCCGAGACCGCCGACGGCAGGTGGGTTCCGCACGCACAGGGTGTGCTGGGTCTCGAGGGTGAGCCGGACGCGGCCGCGGGGTGGGCGGCGTGGCCGCCCGCGGGCGCGGTCGCCGTGCCCGGGGATGGTCCGCGGTCGGTATGGCGGTGCGGTGCGGACCTTTTCGTAGAGGTCGAGGCGCCCCCGACGCTCACCGATGCGTCACGGTTCGGGGTGCATCCCGCCCTGCTGGAGTCGGTGCTGCACGGACAGCTCGTCGATGCCGAACCCGGTGCGGGGCAGATGAAGTCGCCAGTCCGCTGGCAGGGAGTGACGCTGCACGCGGCCGGAGCCGCACTGCTGCGGGCACGCATCACTCCGGTCTCGGGCGAGGCGGATGCGGTATCGCTCCGGGTCGCCGATGCGGCGGGACGGATGGTGCTCTCGGCGCGATCCTTGACCGTGCGGGAAGTGGCTTCCGCGCAGCCGGAGGCCTTCTCGGTCCGCGACGGGTTGCACGGCGTCCGGTGGACGCCTCTGACCACACCGGACACCGCGCCTGTCGATGCCGAAACCATCAGCGATGCCGATGTTTTCGGCCGCCGAGTGCAGAACGCGGCGGTACCCGTTCCCGCGGTGGTCGTATTCGATCGAGGCGTGGACGAGGCCGGTGCCGACGACAGTGTGCCGAGTCGTGTCCGCACCGCGACGCACGAGATGTTGAGTGTGTTGCAGGCCTGGCTGGGTGAGTCGCGATGTGCGGCGAGCACGCTGGTCGTGGTCACTCGTGGAGCGGTCGGCCCCGTTGGGCACGATGTCACCGATCTGGCGGGTTCGGCGGTCTGGGGTCTGGTGGGTTCGGCTGGGTCGGAGGCTCCGGGTCGTGTGGTCCTCGTCGACACCGACACCGACGGGCTGAGCGCCGAAGCGCTTGCGGCGGTTCTTGTTTCGGCTGAGCCCCGGGCCGTGATCCGTGCCGGAGTCGTGCACGGAGCCCGATTGACCCGACTGCCTGTCGAGCGGCGGCCGGTATCGGACGCGGGTGGCGCGGTGTCGGCGGGGACGGTGTTGGTCACCGGTGGCACCGGCGGTTTGGGCGCGGCGTTGGCCCGGCATCTGGTGACGAACCATGGCGTGCGGTCGCTGGTATTGGCGAGTCGTCGTGGCATGGCTGCGCCGGGAGCGGCGCTGTTGGCGACGGAGCTGGGCGAGCTGGGCGCTCACGCGCGGATTGTGGCCTGTGATGTCGCGACTCGCGATGGGGTGGCCGAGTTGCTGGCGGCGGTGCCCGAGCAGTTCCCGCTGACGGGTGTGGTGCATGCGGCAGGTGTGCTCGATGACGGTGTGATCGCGTCACTGACACCGGACCGGATGGACACGGTGCTGGCGGCGAAGGCCGATGCCGCCTGGTATCTGCACGAGGCCACGAGCCGTATGGATTTGCCGATGTTCGTGTTCTATTCGTCGGTGGCGGGCGTACTGGGACTGGCGGGGCAGGGCAACTACGCGGCCGCGAATGTGTTCCTGGACGGGTTGGCCGAGCATCGGCGTGCGAATGGCTCGGCCGCGACGTCGATCGCGTGGGGCCGGTGGGCTTCCGCTACCGGGATGACCGGACATCTCGCCGATACCGACACCGCTCGATTGGGTCGTAGTGGGTTGGCACCCATGTCGACCGAGCAGGGATTGGCACTGTTCGACGCCGCGATCGTTCAGGACCGTGCCGCGGTGGTCGCGTCGCCGCTGGATCGCGCGGTGCTGGATGCGCAGGTCAGGGCCGGGACATTGATCCCGCTGCTGCGGGGATCGGTACCGAGCGCGCGACGTCGTTCGGTGGAGCTGTCGCGGGAGCCGGGAGCGGTTCTGCGGGAGCGAGTGTCGGTGATGGCGGACGCCGAGCGATTGCCGACGCTGTTGGGCGTGGTGCGAGAACAGATGGCGGTCGTGCTGGGCCACGACGGTCCCGACGCGATCGATCCGGACCGCAACTTCCGGGAGTTGGGCTTCGATTCGCTGGCCGCGGTCGAGGCACGGAACCGGCTCAATGCCCGCACGGGACTGCGACTGTCCGCGACCCTGATCTTCGACCATCCGACACCGGCCGCCGTCGCCCGGCACATACTGCGCGAACTGTTCGGGGCGGAGGCGGAGACCGTGGCGGAAGAATCCGCCTCGGAGACCGTTGTCGATGTCATCCGGCAGGCGGTCGCAGGCAACAAGTTCCAGCGCGGTCTGGCGTTCTTGCGAGCAGCGGCGAAACTCCGTCCGGTGTTCGATCAGGTTGCCGAGGGAATGCCGAGCGGAATCGAAATCAGCGGCGGGGATATCCTGCCGCACTTGGTGTTCGTCAATTCCCCCGAATTCCTCGGCGGATCCGTTCAGTACGCGCAGTACGCCGCCGATCTGGACGGTCGCCGCCGTGTCTCGGCTATCCCGCTGTCCGGATACGACCCGGATGAGCCGCTCCCCGCATCGCTCGATGTCGCTGTCGACAGCGTCGTCCAGGCGGTCCTCGACACGGTGGGCCAGGACGAGTTCGTCCTCGGCGGCTACTCGGTAGGCGGAAACATCGCCCACGCGGCGGCGACTCGGCTCGTGGAGCAAGGAAATACCCGGCTGCACGGCCTGGTCATCCTCGACGGCTTCATCGACCGAGAATTGGATGAGGGCCGGCTGAACGCGCGCGGGCGCCACATGCTCGAGCTGGCCGCCACGATCCCCGACCGCGCCGGCCTGACCACCGCACGGTTGACCGCGTTCGGTTGGTGGTTCGACCTGGCGAGGCGGCTCGAACACAAGCCCGTTGACCTTCCGACGCTTGTCGTCGACACCACGAATGCCGATCACGTCGCGCTGAGCGGTGCCAAGGCCCGAGAAGCGGCGCGGCTGACAGCTCGATGGCTCACGCAGCTGACCGCCGACACCCGACCTATTCAGTAAGGGACATTCACACATGGGTACTACGACAACGCAACCCGATCACGAGATCGTGGTGATCGGTGCCGGACCCGGCGGTATCGCGGCGGGCGCGCTGCTCAAACGCGCGGGAATCGAAGAGTTCACCATCTTGGAACGCGCGGGTGAGGTAGGCGGCAGCTGGCGCGACAACACCTACCCCGGGATCAGTGTCGACGTACCCGCGCTCACCTACCAGTACTCGTTCGCGCGCAAGGCCGATTGGCCGACGCTGTTCCCGGCGGGCGTCGAGGTGCAGGCGTATCACCAGGATGTCGCCCGTCGCTACGGTCTCTATCGGCACCTGCGGTTCCACACCGAGATCGTCCGCGAGGTCTGGGACGAGACGCACCGCCGCTGGGAGCTGCACACCGCTGACGGCCAGATCATCACGGCCAGGTTCGTGATCAGCGCGGTCGGCGCGTTTCTGCGACCCAAAGTCGATTGCGGCATCGAGGGTTTCGGTGACTTCGCCGGGAAGGTCCAATGCCCGGACGCCTGGGACCATGATTTCGACATGGCGGGTAAGCGCGTGGCCGTGGTCGGCACCGGCGCGAGTTCCGTGCAGATCACGCCCGCGATCGCGCCCGAGGTGGCTCATCTCGATGTCCACCAGCGGACGCCGGTGTGGTGCGTACCCAAACCCGATTACGCGGTCCCGCAATGGTTCCAGAACGCCTTGCGCGTGCCGGGTGTGGCCGCGGCCCAGCAGGGGATGATCTTGCTCGCGATGGAACCCATCGCCAGACTGGCCACCTATCTGCCCTTGAGGCTGGTGAAACCGTTGATGGCCGCATTCGACGCCTTCGCCAAGCGGGTATACGGAGCCTATCTCCGTCGGGTCATCGACGATCCCGACACGGCCGCCGCGCTGACACCCGACTACGGCCCCATGGCCAAGCGGCTCACCCTGTCGACCGGATACCCGGCGGTGTTCAATCGCGACAATGTCCGCCTGGTCACCGACGGCATCGAGCGGTTCACCGAGCACGGCCTCCGGACCAGCGATGGCACCGAGCACAAGTATGACGTCATCGTGCTGGCGACCGGCTACCAGATGCACACCGATCCGGAGAGCTACGCCGAGGGCGCCATCGTCGGACGGGACGGATTCGATCTCGGTCAGTTCTTCCGCGCCAATGGCGTACAGGCCTATGAGGGCGTGGCCCTCCCCGGCCTGCCGAACCGCTGGATGCTGGTCGGGCCGTACTCGCTGGCCGATATCGGATGGCACGGGATGGTCGAAACGACCGCGTCACACGCGATTCGAGCGATCCGGGAGGCGCGCCGCCGCGGAGCCTCGGTCGTCGAGGTGAGCGAGCGGGCGCACGCCGCTCACCATGCCGAGATCCGCAGGCGCGGCCAGGTGCTTCGCTACTACATCAGCACGCTGAACAAGGGCATTCCGACCTACTACAGCAACTCACACGGTGACACTCCGTACTTCCGGCCCTCCGGTCTCCTCGAAACACGGTGGCGTGGACGCCATTTCCCGTTCACCGACTACCACTTCGGTCGGTGAACGGGGAAGGCTACGTCTACCGGCCTGCGAAGATGTAGTCGCCGAGGGAGAACGACCGTGCGTCGGCTCGAGCTCGGCGTGTGCGTACCGGGCGGTAGAACACCGATTGTCCGTGATGGTTGATGTACTGCGTATTGGTCGAATCGCAGATGCCGGCCTCGAAGAGTGAGTGCGGAGTCAGGGCAGCGGTTTTGGCAGTCCACTCCTCGGCCGCTGCCTGTCGCACTTCGACGTCGATGGCATCGCGACGTCCGGCTTCGGCGAGGACGCGGCCTATATGGGTCGCGGCCACCTCCGCCGCGATATGGTAGGTACCGCCCGTCCAGCCATAGTCTCCGAACATGGTGAAGCTGTTCGGCATCCCGGGTATGGAGTAACCGTGGTAGGTCGATGCTCCCTGTTTCTCCAGGAATTCAGCCATATCGAACCCGTCGCGACCGGTCACCGGCCGGTCGCGATATATCTGCGGATCATAGTAGAGCCGGAACCCGGTGGCGAGTACGAGCACATCGATTTCTCGCTCCGTTCCGTCGACCGTGCGGATGCCGTTCTCCGTGATTCTCTCGATGGAGTCCGTGGCCAGATCGACGTTGTCTCGCAAGAAGGTCCGCAGATACGCGTTCGTCGGTGAGACCGGCTTGCATGGGAAGGTGTAGGCGGGCAGAAGCTTCGCACGCAGTTCATCGTTCGGAATTTCGCGTCGATAGAAATCGTCGAGCCACTGTGTGACCATGCGCCCGATGCGTGGGGTGCGCTGGTAGTGCAGCACCCACATGACCGTCAGCGAGTACATCGAGTCGAGACTTTCGTGCAGCAGGCGTTGAACGCGAGGCGCACGGCGGAACAACTCGTTGAGCCAGGGTGGCATTGCCGGATCCCATTTGGGCGTGACCCATATCGGCGTGCGCTGGTACACGGTGAGTCGGCGGGCCACCGGCGCGATCTCCGGGATGATCTGGACCGCACTGGCTCCCGTTCCGATCACCGCGACGCGTTTGCCGGTCAGATCCACGCTGGTGTCCCAAGACGCCGGCTGAAGCACTGTTCCGCGGTAGTCGTCCAGGCCTTCGAGATCCGGTGGCTTGATCTCGGGCAGCGGGCCGATGGCCGAGATCACGAAACGTGCTGTGACACAGCGATCGTCGATTCGCAGCTGCCAGAGCTTGTGTTCATCGTCCCAGCTGCGCGACCGTACCTCGCAATTCGGCCGCACGTGGGGTAGGAGGTTGTTCTCCTGATAGACCCGCTCGATGTAGGCCAGTACTTCGGGCCCCTTCGGAAAAAGCCGACTCCAGTTCGGATTCATATGATCCCGATACTGGTACAGCTGAGCGGGTGTATCGACGCCGACTCCGGGGTACACATTGCTCCGCCACGTCCCGCCCACACCGTCCAGGCGGTCGTAGATGACGAAGTCCTCGATGCCGAGGCGGCGAAGCTCCAGCGCCATGCTCAAACCAGCGAATCCGGCCCCGATGATCGCGACCGAGTGATCCGGTGCCACGGGGTCGTCCGGCTCCTCGGACGAGATCGCTTCCGGTGCCGTCACTGCGGCGACCCTTCGATTTGTGGCTTGTCCGCGACAGCGACGATGTAGTCCAGCCAAGGGGCCCAGAACGAGGCTCCTTTTCGGCCGAAGAACCGCCGGATCAGCGGATTGATTCGCCTCATCTCCGGAAGCTCGAACCTGCGGCTGACATATTCGGTGTACTGGGGGTATACGTGATCGCGGATCGAATAGACCCGCACATTTTCGAAGCCGGCTGTCACGAGCGCTCGGCGATATTCCTCCGCATTGGTGTTGTTCTTGCGGGCAGTCGTGAATATGCGGTGCACCAGAATTCGCTTGGTACGCGACCGCTTGACCTCGCTCGGAACGTGCTCGTCCGCGAGCGGCACGACGTCGGCGGTCACCAACCGGCCGCCAGGTTCCAGGACTCGGAATGCTTCGTCGAAGAATCGCGGACGCGACGGGAAGTGGAGTGCTGATTCGAGCGCAGTCACTTTCGTTGCGGACGCGTCGGATTGCGGTAGATCGTTCGCCGACCCGTGCACATACGCCACGACATCGCTGAGTCCAAATTCGGCGGCCCGCGCGGTCGAGATCTCGATCTGTTTCGCGGAGATGTTCACGCCTGTAATTCTTTTCGGGCCGAACTCCTTCGCCCAGAGAAAGTCTTGGTCGCCGAGGCCGCAGCCGACGTCGACCACGACGTCACCGGACCCGATGCGGGCTTCGGTCGCTACCAGCCGAGCCAGCGCCGCGCCCGCTTGATCGAAGTCTTGCGTACCGTCCTCCCAGTAGCCCAGGTTCAGGAACAGTGATTCCTCACCAAGCGAGTTGGGTGCGGTGACAATTCTGTCGTACACCAGACTGAATCGATTGGGAACCCTGGGCACGAAAAGCAAGGCCGCAAACCACCCCCATTCGCGAATCCACCGCACAGTGCGTCGGGTCGAGCTTTCCGAATCGCGAAATTCCATGACTGCCATCAATATTTCCCCTCCAGGCGTCGGCACCCAGCCGCCAGGCGGGGCCGGTCGCCGATGCTAGCAGCCGGTCCACCCGGCTGTCGGATTATGGCCGCGGACCTCCTTGTCCGGAGGCGGGGGGCGCCTCGGTTACGAAGTCGCTTGTCCGCCAGGCAACCTCGGGTCTATCGGAGGGCCGGGCAAGGCCTCGCGCGCGGGGAGCGGTGGCGCAGTGACTGCTTGCATCAGACTGGAACGTGTTCTAGGTTGAGGATGCGGTTCTGGGCCCGTCGGCCCTACCCGGGCAGGACTGCCTCGGGAGTCATATGAGGGGAGTCATATGTCGGCGATCGCGGCGTTTCAGAAACTTGATGCCTGCGCCCATCATTGCGACAGCAGTGTCGATCTTTGGTGACGACTGCGGGGCGCGAAATGTGGACAGCTCGTCGGTTGGTCTAGCGCGCAACACGTCAGAGCATCGTGGCTGACGCACGTCGCGATGATTTCGTGGGTTATTCCGACGGATCCGTACGACAACTCATCGCAACCCAACTTCATCCGAGTTGCATAGGGGATTGGTATGACTCAACCGTATACAGGGCACGCCGGGATTCTCGGCAATGAGACCGAGCCGACGCAGCCGATCGCGATTGTGGGTATAGGTTGCCGTTTCCCCGGCGGTGTGGAGTCATCCGAAGACCTGTGGCAGCTGGTCATCGACGGTCGTGACGGGCTATCGGATTTTCCGGCCGACCGTGGCTGGGATCTGGAAAACCTGTACGACCCGGAGCCGGGTGTGCCGGGCAAGTCCTATGTGCGGGTGGGTGGATTCCTCCATCGCTCGTCCGAGTTCGACGCCGAGTTCTTCGGGATCAGTCCGCGCGAAGCGCTCGCGATGGACCCGCAGCAGCGGGTACTGCTGGAAACCGCCTGGGACGCACTGGAATCCGCGGGGCTCGACCCGTCGGCGCTGCGCGGCAGCGATACCGGCGTGTTCTGCGGGGTGATGCACAACGACTACGGGGTCGGGTCGGGCGGGCATGTTCCCGTCGACGTCGAGGGCTATCAATTGACCGGCGGCTCGACCAGTGTGGTGTCGGGTCGGGTGTCCTACGTGCTGGGGCTGGAGGGCCCGGCGATTTCGGTGGACACGTCTGCCTCGTCCTCGTTGGTGGCGCTGCATCTGGCGGTCCAGGCGTTGCGGTCGGGGGAGTGTTCGCTGGCGCTGGCCGGTGGGGTGACGGTGATGTCGACACCCGCGACGTTCGTCGAGTTCTCGCGGCAGCGAGGGCTCGCGGTCGATGGCCGGGCGAAACCGTTCGCCGACGCGGCCGACGGGACGGCGTGGGGCGAGGGCTCGGGTGTCCTTGTGCTGGAACGGTTGTCCGATGCTCGGCGCAACGGGCATCAGGTGCTGGCGGTGGTGCGGGGCACTGCGGTCAATCAGGATGGTGCGTCCACCGGGTTGACCGCGCCGAATGGTCACTCCCAGCAGCGGGTGATCCGGCGGGCGCTGGCCGATGCCGGGGTGTCCGCGGCCGAGGTCGATGTGGTGGAGGCGCACGGCACCGGCACCAGGGTGGGTGATCCGATCGAGGCGCAGGCGTTGCTCGCCACCTACGGGCAGGACCGGCCGGCGGATCGGCCGGTGTGGCTGGGTTCGGTCAAATCCAATATCGGGCACACGCAGGCGGCCGCCGGTGTGGCCGGGGTGATCAAGATGGTGCACGCGTTGCGCCGCGGAATCCTGCCCAAGACGCTGAACGTGAATATGCCTTCCACACGGGTGGATTGGACTGCTGGGCGGGTGGGGCTGCTCACCGAGCAACGCGACTGGCCGACGGTCGATCGGCCGCGTCGTGCGGCGGTGTCGGGGTTCGGTGTCAGTGGCACCAATGCCCACGTCATCCTCGAGCAGGCTCCGGAATCGGTGACCGAACCGGTGGACGGTGGTGGTGCGGAGGGGCCGGTGGCGTGGGTGTTGTCGGGCCGGGCGCCGGAAGCGCTTGCGGGGCAGGCGGATCGGTTGTCGCAGTACCTCCGCGAGCGCCCCGATGCGGACGCGGCGGATGTGGCGGCGACCCTGGCGCGTCGGTCGCGGTTCGATCATCGTGCGGTGGTCACGGGCGCGGACCGGGCCGCGTTGCTGGCGGGTCTGGACGCGGTGGCTCGCGGGCTGCCGGGCGATGGTGTGGTGTCGGGGGCCGCACGCGGACATGGCAAGACGGTGTTGGTGTTTCCGGGTCAGGGTGCGCAGTGGCTGGGGATGGGGCGGGAGTTGCTGGTGTCGTCGCCGGTGTTCGCGCGGTCCATGGCCGAGTGTGATCGGGTGTTTTCCACGTTGGTGGACTGGTCGTTGCTCGAGGTGCTCGATGGTGGTGATGGCGCGCCGTCGTTGGAGCGCGTCGATGTGGTGCAGCCGGTGTTGTTCGCGGTGATGGTGTCGTTGGCGCAGCTGTGGCGTTCGGTTGGTGTGGAACCTGATGCGGTGGTGGGTCATTCGCAGGGGGAGATCGCGGCGGCCCACGTGGCGGGTGTGTTGTCGCTCGAGGATGCGGCCCGGGTCGTGATCCTGCGATCGGCGGCCTTGCGGCTGTTGGCGGGTCGGGGCGCGATGGTGTCGGTGTTCGCGTCTCGGGATCGGGTCGAGGAGTTGCTCGACGGGTTCGATGGGTTGGCGGTGGCGGTGGTCAACGGCCCGGGGTCGACGGTGGTGTCCGGCGGGGTCGGGCAGATCGAGTTGTTCTTGGCCGAGTGTGAGCGTCTCGAGGTGCGCGCCCGCAGGATCGCGGTGGACTACGCCTCGCATTCTCCGCAGGTCGACCAGCTCCGTGATCACCTGATGCAGGCGCTCACCACAGACGGGACAGCTTCACTCGGGACGGCGTCGCCGCGGGCGGCGTTCTATTCGACTGTCACCGGCACGATCCTGGACCCCGCCGAATTGGATGCCCGGTATTGGTTCCGCAACCTTCGGGAGACGGTGCGTTTCGAGCAGGCCGTGCGGGCATTGCACCGCGACGGATACAGCGTGTTCGTCGAGGCGAGCCCCCACCCGCTGCTGACCATCGACATCGAACAGATCTGCGCCGCAGTCGATCCCGACAACCATGACCCGGTGATCGTGGGTTCGTTGCAGCGCGACCAGGACAGTGCTCTCGCTTTCACCCGCTCGGTGGCCCGCCTGGATGTGGCAGGTGTGGGTGTGGTGTGGGATGCGGTGTTCGGTGGCGGTGGCCGGCATGTGGAGTTGCCGGGCTATGCGTTCCAGCGTCGCCGGTATTGGTTGAGTTCTTCGAGAGCCGGTGTTGCGGGGCCGGCGGAGGCCGGGGATCCGGTGGTCCGTCGCGTCCCGGACGTTGTGGTGAGTTTGCGGCAGCAGTTGGCGGGATTGACGTCCGCCGAGCGGGAGGCATTGGTCCGGGACACTGTTCGCGGCCAGGTCGCGGCCGTGCTGGGCCACGATGGTGGCACAGCTATCGATGGCGGCCGCAACTTCCGGGATCTGGGCTTCGATTCGTTGACCGGGGTCGAGGCACGGGAGCGGTTGAACGCGGTCACCGGGTTGCGGTTGCCCGCGTCCCTCGTCTTCGATCATCCGACACCCGATGCGGTGGCCGCGCACATCCTTACCCAGCTCACCGGCACCGGCATCGCCGCGGATTCGGAATCGGCATCGGTGGTGTCGCGGTCGTCGTCGGATCCGGTGGCGATCGTGGGGGTGGGGTGTCGCTTTCCGGGCGGGGTGTCCTCCGCGGAAGAGTTGTGGCAGTTGGTGGTCGACGAGCGTGATGTGATCTCGGGATTCCCGACCGACCGCGGCTGGGACGGGGTGTTCGATCCGGTGCCGGGTGTCGCGGGTAAATCGTACACGAATGAGGGCGGATTCCTTTACGACGCAGCTGATTTCGACGCCGGGTTCTTCGGGATCAGTCCGCGCGAGGCGGTCGGGATGGACCCGCAGCAGCGGATCATGCTGGAGACGGCGTGGGAGGCGCTCGAACACGCCGGGATCCAGCCGGAGACATTGCGGGGCAGCGACACCGGCGTCTACATCGGGGTGATCGACCAGGGCTACGGTGACGGGGTCGGGGATGGTGATTTCACCGGCGGTACGGCGAGTGTGGTGTCGGGCCGGGTGTCGTACGTGCTGGGGCTGGAAGGCCCTGCGGTGTCGGTGGATACGGCGTGTTCGTCGAGTCTGGTGGCGTTGCATCAGGCGGTCGCGGCATTGCGCGCGGGAGAATGTTCGCTGGCGCTGGCCGGCGCGGTGACGGTGATGGCTACTCCGTCGATGTTCGTGGAGTTCTCTCGGCAGCGGGGGTTGGCTGCGGATGGCCGGTGTAAATCGTTCGCGGAGGCCGCGGATGGGACGGCATGGGGCGAGGGTTCGGGTGTGCTGGTGCTGGAGCGGCTGTCGGATGCGCGGCGCAATGGGCATCAGGTGCTGGCGGTGGTGCGGGGCAGCGCGGTCAATCAGGACGGCGCGTCCAATGGGTTGACCGCGCCGAATGGGCCTTCGCAACAGCGGGTGATTCGGCGTGCGTTGGCCGATGCCGGGTTGTCGGTGGCCGAGGTCGATGTGGTGGAAGCGCATGGCACGGGGACCAGGTTGGGTGATCCGATCGAGGCGCAGGCGTTGCTGGCGACTTATGGTCAGCGTGAACCTGATTCGGAGCCGGTGTGGTTGGGTTCGGTCAAGTCGAATATCGGGCACGCTCAGGCGGCTGCGGGGGTGGCCGGTGTGATCAAGATGGTGCAGGCCCTGCGCCATGGGGTGCTGCCCAAGACTCTTCACGTGGATTCGCCTTCCTCGCACGTGGATTGGACGACGGGACAGGTCGAGCTGCTGACCCGGGCGCGGGACTGGCCGGAGGCCGAGCGTCCGCGCCGGGCCGCGGTGTCGGCGTTCGGCATCAGTGGCACCAATGCTCATGTCATCCTCGAGCAAGCTCCGGTGAGCGAGCCGGCGCCGCAGCTACCGACACCGACGGACGGGTCGGTGCCGGTGGCGTGGGTGGTGTCGTCGCGGACCCGGGACGGGTTGGCAGGGCAGGCATCTCGGTTGTCGGCTTATCTGGGGCAGCGTCCGGATGCGGATGCGGATGCGGTGGATGTGGCCGCGACCCTGTCGGGCCGTTCGCGGTTCGATCATCGAGCGGTGATCGTGGGCCTGGATCGGGCGCAGCTGCTCGGCGGGCTGGACGCGGTGGCTCGCGGGCTGCCGGGCGATGGTGTGGTGTCGGGGACCGCACGCGCGCAGGGCAAGTCGGTGTTGGTGTTTCCGGGTCAGGGTGCGCAGTGGCTGGGGATGGGGCGGGAGTTGCTGGCTTCGTCGCCGGTGTTCGCACAGTCCATGACCGAGTGTGATCGGGCGTTCGCTCCTCTGGTGGACTGGTCGTTGCTGGATGTGCTGGCTACCGATGATGCGGGGTGGCTCGGGCAGGTCGAGATCGTGCAGCCGGTGTTGTTCGCGGTGATGGTGTCGCTGGCGGCGTTGTGGGGTTCGGTTGGTGTGGAACCCGATGCGGTGGTGGGTCATTCCCAGGGTGAGATCGCCGCGGCCCATGTGGCGGGTGTGTTGTCGCTGGAGGATGCGGCTCGGGTGGTGATCCTGAGGTCGGCGGCGTTGACGGCGTTGGCCAGCCAGGGCGCGATGGTGTCGGTCGGGCTCGCGGTCGAGCAGGTCGAGCGGCTGCTCGAGCGGTTCGACGGGTTGGCGGTCGCCGTGGTCAATGGCCCGGGATCGACCGTGGTGTCCGGTGATGTCGGGCAGATCGAGTTGTTCCTGGCCGAATGCGAGCGACTCGAGGTGCGCGCCCGCAGGATCGCGGTGGACTACGCCTCGCATTCTCCCCAGGTCGAACAGCTTCGCGAGCAGCTGCTCAGCGCACTCACCGAAATCCGTCCGCGTTCAGTGGGTTCCACGAGTTCGGGGGGTTCATCGGAGGTCGCGTTCTATTCGACTGTCACCGGCACTGTCCTGGACCCGAGCGAATTGGATGCCGAGTACTGGTTCCGCAATCTGCGGCAGACGGTGCGCTTCGAGCAGGCCGTGCGGGCATTGCACCGCGACGGATACAGCGTGTTCGTCGAGGCGAGCCCACACCCGCTGCTGACCGTCGACATCGAACAGATCTGTGCCGCAGCTGATCCCGGCAGCGACATGCTCCCGAACGTCCATGACGCCGTGATCGTGGGTTCGCTGCTGCGCGGCGAGGATTGCGCGGTCGCGTTCACGCGCTCCATGGCTCGCCTGGATGTGGCAGGTGTGGATGTGGAGTGGAATGCGCTGCGTCAGGGGTGTGGTCGCCGGGTCGAGTTGCCCGCGTACGCGTTTCAGCGTCGCCGCTATTGGTTGACGCCGACCGGGACCGGTGACGCGGCGTCGCTGGGGTTGGCTGGGGCCGGTCATCCGTTGCTGGGTGCGGTGATGGTGTCCGCGGACTCGGGTGGGGTGGTGTTGACGGGTCGACTGTCGTTGGCGTCGCAGCCGTGGCTTTCCGATCACACGGTCGGTGGGGTGGTGTTGTTCCCCGGCACCGGGTTCGTGGAGTTGGCGATGCGGGCCGGGGCGGAAGCCGGATGCCCGGGGCTGCGGGACCTGACACTGATGACTCCGTTGGTGTTGACCGTCGAGTCCGCGGTGCAGCTACAGGTCGTGGTCGACGGACCCGACGGGCAGGGGTCGGGTCCGCGGCGGGTGGTGGTGTATTCCCGTGCTGCCGAGGACCCGCAGGCCGGGTGGGTCACGCATGCTGAGGGGGTGCTCGAGCGGCAGGATGCTGATGTCGCGAATTCGGTTGCGGCCGGTTCGGTGTCGGAGAGCTTGGCGGTGTGGCCGCCGAGTGGCGCAGTGCCGGTGGACGATGTGTATCCGGTGTTGGCCGATCGCGGATATGACTACGGTCCGGCATTCCAGGGTTTGCGGTCGCTGTGGCGTCGTGGTGCGGAGTTGTTCGTCGAGGCCGCACTACCGGATTCGGTGAGTGATGCGTCGGGGTTCGGGCTGCATCCGGCGCTGCTGGATTCGGTGCTGCATGGCGTGGTGATGCCTTCCGATTCCCATTCCGGTGGCGTGATGTTGCCGTTCGCGTGGTCGGAGGTGTCGCCGCATACGGGCGGCGCGTCGGTGGTGCGGGCCCGGATCCACCCGATCGAATCCGATACCGGCGCGGTCGCGATCGAGGTCGCCGACACCGCCGGGCAGCCGGTGCTGACGGTCGGATCGTTGACTTTGCGGCCGGTGTCGCTGGGACAGCTGGGCGCGTCGAGTACGCGGGAGCGGTTGTGCGTGGTGCAGTGGGCACCGGCGGAGACTCCGATCCCGGGGTCGGAGCTGGAGTCTCGGGTGTTCACCACGATGGAGGAATTCTTGGCGTGGGCGCGCGACGAGCGCGTGTCGGTGCCGCCGGTGGTGGTGCTGGATCGACGCGAGATCGACGCTGCCGGGGATGTGCTGTGGCGGGTGCATCAGGCGACCGGCGAGGTGCTGGCCGGGTTGCAGGCCTGGCTGGGTGAGTCGCGATTCGCGGAAAGCACATTGGTGGTGTTGACCAGTGGTGCGGTCGCGCGTGCCGGTGAGCAGATCGTTGATCTGGCCGGTGCGGCGGTGTGGGGTCTGGTGCGTTCGGCGCAGTCGGAGGATCCGGGCCGGGTCGTGCTTGTGGACACCGATCTCCCAGACGGTGTTTCCGTGGGCGTCGTGTCCGGGATCGCGACCACCGCAACGGCGGTGGACTTGGCCGGGGTGTTGGCGTGTGGTGAACCTCAGGTCATGATCCGTTCCGGGGTGTCGCATACCGCTCGACTGGTCCGGCTCCCGGCGCAAGACACTGGCGCGGATTCGGGTGTGGTGTCGGAGGGCACGGTGCTGATCACCGGTGGCACCGGTGGATTGGGGTCGTTGTTGGCGCGGCATCTGGTGACCGAGTACGGGGTGCGGTCGTTGGTGTTGGCCAGTCGCCGTGGCCCGGCGGCACCGGGGGCAGCGGAGTTGGTCACGGAGTTGACCGGGTTGGGTGCCCGGGTGCGGATCGTGGCGTGTGATGTGTCCCATCGCGATGAGGTCGTGGGGTTGCTGGCCTCGGTTCCTCAGGACACACCGTTGACCGGTGTGGTGCATACCGCGGGCGTGCTCGATGACGGTGTGGTGGTGTCGTTGCGCCCCGAACAAGTAGATGCGGTGTTGGCGGCGAAGGCGGATGCGGCGTGGCACCTGCACGAGTTGACTCGTGATCTGGATCTTCGGTTGTTCGTGTTGTTTTCCTCGGTCGCGGGTGTGCTGGGCACTGCGGGGCAGGGCAACTACGCGGCCGCGAACACGTTCCTCGACGGGTTGGCCGAGTCTCGGCGTGCGAGTGGGCTGGTCGCGACATCGATCGCGTGGGGGTTGTGGGCTTCCGATACTGGTATGACCGGGCATCTCGGTGATGTCGACACCACGCGTCTGGGCCGGGGTGGAGTGGCGGCGATGTCGGATGAGCAGGGTTTGGCATTGTTCGACGCCGCACTTGTCCAACACCGTGCGGGTGTAGTGGCGGCGCGCATCGATGCGGCCGCATTGGCGGCCCGTTCCCGTGCCGGTGTCCTTGCTCCGATGCTGGAAGGCATGCTGCCGACGATTCGCCGCAGTACTTCGGGTGCGGCAGGTGCGGTGGGTCTGGGGCAGCGGTTGGTCGGGCTGACACCGGCCGAGCGAAAGGCGTTGGTGCTGGGCACTGTTCGTGGTGAGGTCGCGGCTGTGCTGGGTCACGATAGTGGTGCGGCTGTGGCTGCTGACCGTAGTTTCCGGGATCTGGGTTTCGATTCGCTGACCGCGGTCGAGGCGCGCAATCGGTTGAACGCGGTGACCGGGTTGCGGTTGCCCGTGACCCTGGTTTTCGATTATCCGACGCCCGACAGTGTCGCCACGCACATCCTTGGCCGGCTCACCGGCACCGATATCGCCGCGGTCTCGGAATCGACCTCGGTGGGGTCGTCGTCGGAGCCGGTGGCGATTGTCGGGGTGGGCTGCCGTTTTCCGGGTGGGGTGTCCTCGCCGGAGGAGTTGTGGCGCTTGGTGGTCGACGGTCGCGACGTGATCTCGACGTTCCCGACCGATCGTGGTTGGGACGGGGTGTTCGATCCCGCGCCGGGTGTGGCGGGTAAGTCGTACACGAACCAGGGCGGATTTCTCTACGACGCGGGCGATTTCGATGCCGGGTTCTTCGGGATCAGTCCGCGTGAGGCGATCGCGATGGACCCGCAACAACGAGTACTGCTGGAAACCTCCTGGGACGCACTGGAATCAGCGGGCATCGATCCGTTGACACTGCGTGGCAGCGATACCGGCGTGTATGTCGGTGCGATGTATCACGATTACCCGCACAGCGAAGTAGCCGGTGCTGTGGTGTCGGGTCGGGTGTCGTATGTGCTGGGGTTGGAAGGGCCCGCGGTGTCGGTGGATACGGCGTGTTCGTCGAGTCTGGTGGCGTTGCATCAGGCGGTGGCGGCGTTGCGCGCGGGGGAGTGTTCGCTGGCGCTGGCCGGTGGGGTGACGGTGATGGCCACGCCCGCGACGTTTGTCGAGTTCTCTCGGCAGCGCGGGTTGGCTGCGGATGGTCGGTGTAAACCGTTCGCGGAGGCCGCGGATGGGACCGCGTTCGGTGAGGGTTCGGGTGTGCTGGTGCTGGAGCGGCTGTCGGATGCGCGGCGCAATGGGCATCAGGTGCTGGCGGTGGTGCGGGGCAGCGCGGTCAATCAGGACGGCGCGTCCAATGGTTTCAGTGCGCCGAACGGGCCTTCCCAGCAGCGGGTGATCCGGCGGGCATTGGCCGATGCCGGGTTGTCGGCGGCCGAGGTCGATGTGGTCGAGGCCCATGGCACGGGCACCAGGTTGGGTGATCCGATCGAGGCGCAGGCGTTGCTGGCGACCTACGGTCAGCGGGATCGCGATCTGCAGCCGGTGTGGTTGGGTTCGGTCAAATCGAATATCGGGCACACGCAGGCGGCCGCGGGGGTGGCCGGTGTGATCAAGATGGTGCAGGCCCTGCGCCACGGGGTGCTGCCCAAGACTCTTCACGTGGATGCGCCGTCCTCGCAGGTGGATTGGACGGCGGGACACGCCGAGCTGCTGAGCAGGGCACAGGACTGGCCGACGGTCGATCGGCCGCGTCGTGCGGCGGTGTCGGGGTTCGGTGTCAGTGGCACCAATGCCCACGTCATCCTCGAGCAGGCTCCGGAATCGGTGACCGAACCGGTGGACGGTGGTGGTGCGGAGGGGCCGGTGGCGTGGGTGTTGTCGGCACGGGCGCCGGAAGCGCTTGCGGGGCAGGCGGATCGGTTGTCGCAGTACCTCCGCGAGCGCCCCGATGCGGACGCGGCGGATGTGGCGGCGACCCT
>NZ_JBHWHH010000050.1:0-43425 GCF_042732555.1 Nocardia sp. NPDC059764 | reverse complement strand
GGCCGCGAATTCCGCGACCCGGGTCTCGGGGTTTCAGTGCGTCAGTGGTCAGACCACCTCGGGATTACTTGCGCAGCGAGGCCGGAACCTCGAAGCGGCTGCCGAACTTGGCGGCCAGCTCGTCGGCGCGGGCCACGAAGGCTTCCTGTCCACCCGGGTAGCCGACGATGAACTGGTGGGTACCACCGGTCCAGGCCGGGAAACCGATGCCGAAGATCGAGCCGATGTTGGCGTCGGCGGTCGAGGTCAGCACGTTCTCGTCGAAGCACTTCTGGGTCTCGATGGCCTCCGCGAACAGCATGCGGTCCTCGAGATCCTGCAGGGTGACGCCCTCGGGGAGGGCGGTCGAGGTGCCGAAGGTGGAGCGCAGCTCCGACCACAGACCGGTGGCCTTGCCATCGGTGTAGTCGTAGAAGCCCGCGCCGCCGGCCTTACCCTTGCGGTCGAACTCGTCCACCATCTTGTTCAGGATCTTGGCGGTCGCGCCCGAGGCGGCGTCGATCTCGCCACCGGCGGCCACGACGGCCTCGGCGGTCTCCTTGTAGATCTTCTGCATGGTCGTGAAATTCAGCTCGTCCGACAGCTTCAGCGGCGCCGCCGGGTAGCCCGCCTGCAGACCGGCCTGCTCGATGGTCTGCGGGTCGACGCCCTCACCGAGCATCATGATGGCCTCGTTGATGAACTTGCCGATCACGCGCGAGGTGTAGAAGCCGCGCGAGTCGTTCACCACGATCGGGGTCTTGCGGATCGCGAGGGTGTAGTCGTACACCCGGGCCAGCGCCTCGTCGGAGGTCTTCTCACCCTTGATGATCTCGACCAGCGGCATCTTGTCGACCGGCGAGAAGAAGTGGATGCCGATGAAGTCCTCGGCCCGCTTCACGCCGTTGGCCAGCAGGGTGATCGGCAGGGTCGAGGTGTTGGAGCCGAGCAGCGCGTCGGCGTCCACGATGTCCTCGATCTCGCCGAAGACCTTCGCCTTGAGCTCCGGGTTCTCGAACACGGCCTCGATCACGAAGTCCACGCCCGCGAAGTCGGCCGGGTCGGCGGTCGGCTTGATGCGGTCCAGGAGGGTCTTCGACTTCTCCTCGGTGGTCTTGCCGCGCGAGAGCGCCTTCTCCTCGAGCTTGACCGAGTAGTCCTTGCCCTTGTTGGCGGCCTCGATGGTGACGTCCTTGAGGACGACGTCGATGCCGGCCTTGGCGGTGACGTACGCGATGCCCGCGCCCATCATGCCCGCGCCGATGACGCCGACCTTCTTGATCTCACGCTTCGGCACGTCCTTGGGACGCGAACCGCCGTTGTTGATGTGCGACAGGTCGAAGAAGAACGCCTGGATCATGTTCTTGGCGACCGGTCCGGTCAGCAGGGACACGAAGTAGCGGGACTCGATCAGCGACGCGTTGTCGAAATCGACCTGCGCGCCCTCGACCGCGGCGGCCATGATGGCCTGCGGGGCCGGCATGTTCTGGCCCTTGAGCTGCTTGCGCAGGTTGGCCGGGAAGGCCGGGAGGTTGGCGGCCAGCGCGGGGCTGGACGGGGTGCCGCCCGGGATCTTGTAGCCCTTGACGTCCCAGGGCTGCACGCCCTTGTCCGGGTTGGCCTTGATCCACGCCTTGGCGGCCGGGACCAGCTCCTCGATGGAACCGACGACCTCGTTGATCAGACCGGTGGCCTTGGCCTTGGCCGGGGTGAACTTGTTGCCCTGCAGCAGGACGCCCATCAGGCCGTTGGCGATGCCCAGCATGCGGGTGATGCGGGTGACGCCGCCACCGGCCGGGAGCAGACCGAGGGAGACCTCGGGCAGGCCCAGCTGCACGCCCTTCACGTCCGCGGCGATGCGGTAGTGGGTGGCGAGGGTGATCTCCAGGCCGCCGCCGAGGGCAGCGCCGTTGATCGCGGAGACGACCGGCTTGCCCAGCTTCTCCAGACGACGCAGATCCGCCTTGATGGTGGTGAGCTCTTCCATGATGTCGGCCGCGTCCGCGGGGGTGGTCTTCATCATGTTCTTGAGGTCGCCACCGGCGAAGAAGGTCTTCTTCGCGGAGGTGATGACGACACCGGTGATGTCGTCCTTCTCGGCCTCCAGGCGATCGACGGTCGCCTTCATGGAGTCCTTGTAGAGCTGGTTCATGGTGTTGGCGCCCTGGTTCGGGTCGTCCATGGTCAGCACGACGATGCCGTCGGCGTCCTTTTCCCAGCCGATCATGTTCTCGGTCATAGTGTTTCGTATCTCCTGAAGAAGTCTCGGGTGGGCGTCAGACGCGCTCGATGATGGTGGCGACACCCATGCCGCCGCCGATGCACAGGGTCAGCAGGGCGTAGCGGCCGTTGCGGCGCTCCAGCTCGTCGACCATGGTGCCCAGGATCATGGCGCCGGTGGCGCCCAGCGGGTGGCCCATGGCGATGGCGCCACCGTTGACGTTGAGCTTCTCGTCCGGGATCTGGAGGTCCTTCTGGAACTTCAGGACGACCGAGGCGAAGGCCTCGTTGATCTCGTAGAGGTCGATGTCCTCCGGCTTCAGGCCGGCCTGGGCCAGCGCCTTGTGCGCGGCCGGGGTCGGACCGGTCAGCATGATGGTGGCGTCGGCGCCGGAGGTGGCGGCGGCGACGATGCGGGCGCGCGGGGTCAGGCCCGAGGCCTTGCCGGCCTCCTCGTTGCCGATCAGCACCAGGGCGGCGCCGTCGACGATGCCGGAGGAGTTGCCACCGGTGTGGATGTGGTTGATCTTCTCGACGTAGGTGTAGCGCTGCATGGCGACGGCGTCGAAGCCGCCCATCTCGCCGATGCCCTCGAAGGCCGGCTTCAGCTTGCCGAGGTCGGCGGCGGTGGTGCCGCGGCGCATGTGCTCATCGTTGTCGAGGACGGTCAGGCCGTTCATGTCCTTGACCGGGACAACCGAGCGGGCGAAGTAGCCGTTGTCCCAGGACTTGGCCGACAGCTCCTGCGAGCGGACGGCGTAGGCGTCCACGTCGTCGCGGGTGAAGCCCTCGATGGTGGCGATCAGGTCGGCCGAGATGCCCTGCGGCACAATGTAAGCGTCGTAGCTGGTCTTCGGGTCCATGAACATGGCGCCGCCGTCGGTGCCCATGGGCACGCGGGACATGGACTCGACGCCACCGGCGATCACCAGGTCGTCGAAACCGGCGCGGATGCGCGCACCCGCGAGGTTGACGGCCTCGAGGCCCGAGGAGCAGAAGCGGTTGAGCTGGACACCGCCGACGGTGTCGGGCAGGCCCGCGGTCAGCACGGTGGTGCGGGCGATGTCCGCGCCCTGGTCACCGACCGGCGAGACGACACCCAGGATGATGTCCGAGATGCGAGCCTCGTCCAGGTTCGGGAAGCGCTTCCGCAGCTCCTGGACCAGACCGGTGGTCAGGTCGATCGGCTTGACCGAGTGCAGCGCACCGCCGCGGTTCTTGCCGCGCGGGGTGCGGATGGCCTCGTAAATGTAGGCCTCTGTGGTCATATCGGAGTTTTCCTCTCTTGGGTGCGCCGTCACCGCGTTGTGCGGGCCGTGCCGTAGCCATACCTCGCCGACCGGCCCCACGACCGATCGCCTTTGACGCTGTACAAACAACGTCCCGAGCCGGTTTGTTGACGCTCCGGTAACCCGTACGCCTGGGCATACCTTAGAACCTCGCGAAACCGATACTCACGGCCACCCGATCATAGTACCGAACTATGCGAACTCCGGTTAACTTAAGTTGGCACCCGAGGGAACTGTCAACCCTCCAGAGGTGTGGCGCCCAACTCCTGCACCAACAACGCTAGGGCCACCTCATCCGGGTCGCGGCGCTCTTCCGGAGGCACCGGCTTGGCCGACTCCTCCAGCATCTCGCGCTCCTCCTCCGGCGTAGTAGCAGGTGGGACGCCGTCATAACCTACCGGCGAGTAGTCCCCCGGCCCCGGATCGTCCGGAAGGTCCGGCCCATCGGGCAGCGGAATATCGTCCTCCGGCGGCGCGAAACGAGCGCTCTCCCGCTCGAACGAATCCCCGCCCGCCGGCCCCGGAGCCGCGGGCGCGGGAGCCGCCGGAGCGGACGCGGGGGCGCTCCCCCACCCGGTCGCCGGAGCCGGTTCGGCGACCGGCTCCGCGGCCGCCTTGGCCTGACTCGGCCGCGAGAACTTCTGCGCCGCCTTCTTCGGCTCCGCGGGCGCGCTGGCGGGCGCTCGTCCCGCCGGGGCCTTGGTGGCCGCGCCGCCCGACCCGGCTCCCCCGACTTCCCACTTCACCCCGTGCTCACGCCCCAGCACCGCCTTGACCGCCGACTGCACGGCCTCCAGGTACTGCGGCTGCGACAACCGCTGCGCCAGCGGCGCGTGCTGATGCGCCAGCACGATCGTCTCGCCCTCGACCCGGGCCACGCTCGCACCGGACAGCAGCGCGTGCACCGCGGCCCCGAACTCCCGCACCTTGGCCCGGATATCCGCCCAGGCCTCCTCGACCTGCTGCAGTACGTCGTCACCGACGGGCCCGGCAGCCGCCGGAGCCGCTTCGGGGGCGGGCGCCGGCGCGGCCACGACGACAGGTTCCGGTGCGGGAACGGGCTCCGGCTCGACGACCGGCGCGGGATCCGGCACCGGCGCAGCCGCTGCCACCGGTTCGGCCTCCGCGGCGGGCTCAGGAGCCGCCTGCGCGGCAGGCCCGGCGGCCGGCGCCACGGATTCGACCGCCGCCGGATCAGGCTGCGACTCAGGGGGCGTCGCCTTCGCGGCGGCCTGAACAGGCTGCGTCACAGGGCTTTCCGCTACCGGAGCCGCCGGAGCCTGCGGTACCGCATTGACCGGAGCGAGCTCGGGCGGACGCACCGCGGTAGCGCCGGACGGGACGGGCACCGCCTGATTCGGCGCGACCTCGGCCACCGGAGCAGGTGTGGGCGGAGTGGGGACGGAAGGCTCTGGGGCGCCGGACTTCTCGGCACGCATGGCGGCCAGGGCGGCGGCCCCGCGGCGGCCGGCAGGAGCGGCTGGCGGAGCCGCGGCCGGGGCCGACGCGGCAGACGCGGCTGCGGGCGCGGCGGCCTGGGGCTGCTGCGATGCGGCGGGGATTGCGCCGCTTGCCATTCGGCGCTCGAGGAGTTCGAGGCGCTGGAGGGTGGCGGTCTCGGCGTCGGAGGCCCCGGGCAGGAGCATGCGGGCCGCGATGACCTCCAGCAGGAGGCGGGGGTTGGTGGCGCCGCGCATATCGCCGAGGCCCTCGTGCAGGAGTTCGGCGTGGCGGGCCAGGGTGGCCGCGCCGAGGCGGTCGGCCTGGGCGCGCATGCGGTCGATGACGTCGCCGGGGCCGGTGACCAGGTTGCGGTCGGTGGCGTCGGGGACGGCGCGCAGCAGGATCAGGTCGCGCAGGCGCTCGAGCAGGTCGGTGGCGAAGCGGCGGGGGTCGTGGCCCGCCTCCACCACGCGGTCGATGGTGCCGAAGAGGGCCGCGCCGTCCGAATCGGCGAGGGCGTCGACGGCGTCGTCGATGAGGGCGACGTCGGTGACGCCGAGCAGGGACACCGCGCGGGGGTAGGTGACGCCTTCCGTGCCCGCGCCCGCCAGCAGCTGGTCCAGCACGCTGAGACTGTCACGCGGGGAGCCGCCGCCCGCGCGAATGACCAAGGGGTACACCGACTCCTCGACCTGCACGCCTTCCTGGTCGCAGATCTTGCCGAGCAGTCCGCGCATGGTGGCGGGCGGGAGCAGCCGGAACGGGTAGTGGTGGGTGCGCGAGCGGATGGTGGGCAGCACCTTGTCCGGCTCGGTGGTGGCGAAGACGAAGATCAGGTGGGCGGGCGGCTCCTCCACGATCTTGAGCAGCGCGTTGAAGCCGGCCGTGGTGACCATGTGCGCCTCGTCCACGATGAAGACGCGGTACCGGGATTCGGCGGGTGCGTAGAAGGCGCGGTCGCGCAGTTCGCGGGTGTCGTCCACACCGCCGTGGCTGGCGGCGTCGAGCTCGATGACGTCGAGATTGCCCGCGCCGCCCGGACCCAGCGCCACGCACGACGAGCACACGCCGCACGGGGTGGAGGTCGGTCCCTGCTCGCAGTTCAGCGAGCGGGCGAGGATGCGCGCCGAGGAGGTCTTGCCACACCCGCGCGGTCCCGAGAACAGATACGCATGACTGATCCGTCCGGTGTCGAGCGCCGTACTCAGCGGATCGGTGACGTGCTCCTGACCCACCACTTCAGCGAACGTTGCCGGTCGGTACTTCCGGTACAGAGCCACGGGGAGAGGTTACCGGTGCGCCCCGACAGGTGGTGACATGCGGCCGAACCACCAAGCGCCCCATGATGTGATGCACATCACATTCCATCCCGAACTCCGGTCAAAACCGACCGACCCGAACTGATGCCCCGTCAAATCGGATAGCAAATTCTCCGCGTTGTTTTGAAACGGTAATTGTCGAACACACATTTCTTGCAACGACACCAGATACAGACCTGCGTTCTGTTTCAACTCCACAGAGCGGACATAACGATCCTGTGAATCGGTGAGGCAAGATCGCAATCCCTTGGCTACCGTGGACATCGGCAACTTCGGTAGCCAAACCTTCATCAGGTTGGTTGCCCCGGCCGGTCCCTCATCCCGACCGGGGCACAACCAAATCCTCCGGAGGACATGCCCCGTGCCTTCGCACGACGACATCGCCACCGCCTGGCTCTCCAGCACCGAATTCGCGGACGACAGCGCCGCCGTCGGACTGCTCAGCCGGGCCATCAGCCCGCACGATTTCGACATCAAGCGTGATTCGCTACCGGTGTCGGCGGCTGCCGATCCGGCCACCGCGGGCGCGATCCTGGAACTGCTGCAGCGCCGCCAGGTGCCGACCCTGGCGGCCATCCGCACCCACATGGTGCAGAACGACATGCGGGCCGAGGCCGAGCGCATCGAGCGGCTGGGCCGCCGGGCGCAGCGCAGCATCGACGATTTCGGGCGGGTCCTGGCCAAGTTGACCGACGAATACTGGACCGCGCACGGCACCGGTCCGACCCGGCGCGACATCCTGCTCACCGAACCGGTGATCGCGCTGATCCGCGACCGGGTCGGTGACATCCCGCCGACCGCCATCAAGCACCTGTGGCTCATCGAGCGCGCGCAGCGGTCGGGCTGGATCGCCTACAGCGCCGAGCCCCGATCCCTGTGTGCCGGAAGGCGCTTCTTCGGCGCCCGCTACGGCAACCGGGTCTCGCTGCGGCCGGTGAACATGATCGGCACCCTGGTGGCGGCCTACCTGCGCGACCAGGTGGCCGAGAACGGGCGCCCGCCACGCTGGTCGGTCATGGCCTATGAGCTGCGCGACGACCGGGGCCGGCGGGTGTTCAACGACACAGCCGACGCCCGCGCCCAGCAGCGGTGGCTCGTCACCGCGGAATGGATGGCGCTGGACGACGGAAATCCGGTGCCCGGCCCGCGCGGATTGCGCGCTCTGGCCAAAAAAGCGAGGGAACAGCGCAGCTGATGCTGTTACGGGGAGGTATCGGACTCCTCATTTTCGTAACAGCGCCTTAACGTGAGTTTTCGGTAACTTCCACGCAACGCGATCACGCGCAGAAGGAGTTACCGCATGACACCCCACATCGACGCGGCGTCGACCGCCTGGCTGCTGGCGGCCACGGCGCTCGTGCTGTTGATGACACCCGGCCTCGCGATCTTCTACGGCGGCATGGTGCGGTCCAGCGGCGTGCTCAACATGCTGATGATGAGCTTCATCTCGATCCCGCTGGTGACGGTGGCCTGGCTGCTCGGCGGGTACAGCCTGGCCTTCGGCGATGACGCGGGCGGCGGAATCATCGGCGACCTGAAGCATTTCGGGCTCGCCGGCATCAACCCGGACACCGTGCATGTGGTGGACAAGACCACCGGCGCGGGTGTTCCCGAACTGTTGTTCGTCACCTTCCAGCTGACCTTCGCGATTCTGACCGTGGCCCTGATCAGCGGCGCGATCGCCGACCGGACCAAGTTCTCGGCGTGGATGATCTTCGTGCCGGCGTGGGCGCTGATCGTGTACGCGCCGATCGCGCACTGGGTGTGGACCTCGGACGGCTGGCTGAGCAAGGTGGGCGCGCTGGATTACGCGGGCGGCATGGTGGTCGAGATCGCCTCGGGCGCTTCGGCTCTGGCGATGGTGCTGGTACTGGGCCCGCGGCAGGGCTTCAAGGTGGACGCGATGCGCCCGCACAATCTGCCGTTCGTGGTGCTGGGCGCGGGCCTGCTGTGGTTCGGCTGGTTCGGCTTCAACGCGGGTTCGGCGCTGACCGCCGACGGCACCGCCGCGGCGGTGTTCCTGAACACGCTGGTGGCGGGCTGTCTCGGCATGCTGGGCTGGCTGGTGGTCGAGGCGCGCCGCGACGGCAAGCCGACCACGTTCGGTGCGGCGTCGGGTGCGGTGGCCGGTCTGGTGGCCATCACCCCGTCCTGCGGTGAGGTGAACACCATCGGCGCGATGGTCGTGGGCCTGGTCGCGGGCGTGGTGTGTTCGTTCGCGGTGGGCTGGAAGTTCAAGGGCAACTACGACGATTCGCTCGACGTGGTGGGCGTGCACTTCATGGGCGGCGTCGTCGGCACGCTGCTGATCGGCTTCCTGGCCTCGGCCGTCATGACCAAGGGCCCGGCGGGCCTGTTCTACGGCGGCGGGCTGGGTCAGCTCGGCAAGCAGGCCGTGGGCGTGGTGACGGTGGCGGCCTTCGCCTTCGGGGTGACGTTCGCGCTGGGCAAGGTGCTGGACAAGGTGATCGGCTTCCGGGTCACCAAGGAGGACGAGCTGGGCGGCGTCGACTTCGCGCTGCACGCGGAGACCGCGTACGCCGAGGGCGTGCACGGACATTCGCCGAACCGGATCGGCAAGCCGCTGGGGCACTGAGCCCGAAGCTGTTTCGAGCCCCGTCGCCTACCGCGGCGGGGCTCGAGTGTTTCGGCGGTCAGTTCACCTTGCTCACGGCGGCGGTGAAGGTGTTGCACTGCATGGCGCGGTCCTTGTCGTAACCGATCTCGAACCAGCCGCCCATGCTCTGCGCGGTGCCGTGATCGCGCATGTCGCCGGGTGCGTCGCCGCGGTGGTAGGCGTCGTTGCGGGCCACCCCGATCTGGGCGCTGGTCAGCGAGCCGCCATTGCCGGAGGACGACAGGTACATGCCGTCGAAGCACTGGGCCTGGAGTTCGGTGCGGCGCGACAGTTCCAGCCCGGTGTCGCTGCGCGATCCGGCGTCGCGGCGCTGCTGGTGCACCTTGCCGAGAATGCCCGACTGCGCCTGGACGTGGTGGCCGTACTCGTGGGCGAACACCGAGAGGTAGACGACCCAGTTGTTGCCGAAGATGTCGGTCTGCAGCTGGCTGATCGGCATGTAGATGGTCATGTCCGCCGAGCAGTAGAAGGCCGCGAAGTTACTGCTGTTGCCGGTGCACAGGGTGGTGATGCCCGCGGTGTCCGCGGACACGTTCAGCTTGGGCGCGGGGAACGGCAGATTGATCTTGTCGAACAACGGTTTCCACGCCGTGTGCAGGCAGTCGGCCGCGGTCTCGAAGAACTTGCGCGCCACCTCGACCTGGGTGCCCCACGGCGAGTACGCGCATTTGGCGGGCAGCAGCGTGTAATCGGGGTTGGTCAGCAGCGGGTTGTCGCCGGTGGCGGCGACACCGTGGTTCTCCCCGGCGTCGTTCGAATAGCCGGTCTTGACGTTCGAGCCGGAGCCCAAGGGGTTCAGGCCGGTGGTGGCGGCGGTGCGCAGCAGCACACCGGACACCAGCAGCACCAGGATCACGACGAGCGTTCCCACCCGGCCGCGTCTCGGCGGCGCGGGCCGGTCCACCGGAATCGCGCCGGTCGGCGGCGCGGCGGTGGGCGGCGGCATGGGCGCGCGATACGCGGGCCGGCCCTGACCGGTGGACGGATATCCGGGTTGTCCGTATCCGGGTGGTGGCGGAAAGCCCTGCTGCGGTGGGTAACCCGGCCGGGCGGGGCCCTTGCCCGGTTGGACCGGATAGCCCGGGCGGGGTGCGCCGGGTTGCTGCGGGTGACCGGAATACGGCGGCGGCTGATGGCCCGGCTGCGGCGAATATCCGGGTGGCCGTTGATATCCGGGCGGCGGCGGATACCCGGGCTGGGGCTGGTATCCGGGCGGCGGCGCGCCTCCGGGCTGACCTGCCGGACGGCGCGGGACCGCCGGGAATCCGGGTTGCTGGACGGGCTGCTGCGGATTGCCGTGCGGCTGTGGGTTTCCAGGAGGCGGCGTGGGCCGGCGACCCGGGGGCGTCGGTCCGTGCTCGGACGGTGGGCGAGTCAACCCCCGCACCCCCTCGTTCCTCAGAGATAGCCTGCCGGCTCCATAGACCTGCGACTTGCCGCTGAGGAAGGATAGCAAGCTGGCTAGAGTGCCAGTCATGCAGATTTTTCGGGGGGCCGCCCTCGTCGCGCTGCTGCTCGCGATGGCGGGTGTGGCGGCGCCGGCCGCGTGGGCGCAGCCGGCCGGTGTGGACATCACCGCGGAGGTGAATCTGGGCGACGACGGTCTGCTGCGGGTCACCGAAACCGTGAAAGTCCCCGAGGGCGGGGAGTTTCGGCAGGTGCTGCCGCTGCGCGTGCAGGTGAGCCCGAGTGTGCTGCGTACGTTCGAGGTGACCGAGGTGTCCGCCGAGGGGGACGGCGAGGCGCATGTCGCGGACGATCTGTTCACCATCTCCGCGCGACCGGGCGCGGCCACCTTCAAGTACACGGTGCACAACACCGTCAGTGACGCTACGGGCGCGCAGGTGTTCCAGTGGACCGGCGTGCTGAACACCGATGTGGCGTCGATCAATGCGACGGTGTCGAGCCCGAGCTTCCGGATGGGCGTCACCAAGTGCACGGTCGGCCCGCCCGGAAATCCGCAGAACTGCGGCGATATCCGGGTCGAGCCGGACGGATTCGCGCATCTGGAGAAGACCGACCTACGCAAGGGCGACATTCTCGATGTGACCTTGCAGTTGCCGCCGAATACGGTGCGGGCCAATGCCGATGTGCGCGACGACAACGCGCCCAACGCGTTCTCGCCGACCGGTCCGGTGTGGGCCGCCTTCGGCGCGCTGCTCGCGGCGGTGGCCGCGGCGGCCGGATACGTGCTGTGGTCGCGGCGTTCGGCGCCGGTCGCCGCCGAGACCCTGGATCCGCTGGTGCGCACCGGCGATCGCGTGCAGTTCACCTCGCCGGACGGTGTGCTGCCGAGCACGGCCGGCCTGCTGCTCGACGGCCACGCCGATGTGCCGGACATGGCGTCGACCGTGGTGGATCTGGCCGTCCGCAACTATCTGTGGGTGACGGTCGCCGGTGACGCGGATTGGCGCTTCTCCCGGGTGAATCCGCCCGACGCGCAGCTGACCGCCTATGAGCGCGCCGTGTATTCGGCGCTGATTCCCGACGGCGCGGACGCGGTGCTGCTGTCCGAGCGTCGCGGGCAGGTGAACGCGAAGGCGGTGCGCGCCGCGCTGATCGACGACGCGGTGACGGCCGGGGTGTTCATCGACCGCACCCGCCGCGGTTTCGAGTTCTGGCTCGGGATCGCGCTGATCGTGGGCGGTCTCGCCGCGACCGCGGCGCTGGCCCTCGGTCCGCAGCGGCACGCCCTGATCGGAATCGCGCTCGCGCTGGGCGGCGTGGCCGCACTGCTGCTCCCCCGCTATCTGCCGTCCCGCACCGCGATGGGCCGGGAGTTGACCGGCCGGGTGCAGGCCATGCAGCGCGGGCTGGACGCGCTTGCGCCGCAGCGCATTCCGGCGGCGGATCAGGAGCTGGCGTTCTCGCGGGCGCTGCCGTTCCTGGTGGCCGCGCGCCGGGGCGATCAGTGGGTGCGCACGTTCCGGGACCTGGATCCGACGGCGGACGGGAGTCCGGGGCTGTACTGGTTCGGCGGGTTCGAGGGCGATCGCAGTCTGCAGCGTTTCGGCGCGCACTTCCCGTACTTCATCACCGCGGTCGAGGGGTTGTTCCGGCCCGGCAATCAGCGGTGACACGCCCCCGGCGACCGATATACCAACCGATGTAGCAGGGTTGTCCATTCGCTATTGTCACGGCGTGAGCAATCGATTGGCAAAATTGGTGGGCACACCGATCATCATCGAAGTCCGATGATCGATCGCCATATCGCACTAACAGCCCAGGAACTTAGTTATCCAACAGCTATTCGACCGACCGATGCGGGTTTCGGCCGCGCCTTCCGGGTGCGGACCACAGCGCTGCAGGCCGAATTCCTGGCCGCGCAACCGCAGGCGGTGCTCGCCGACGTGGCCTGGAGTTCCCGGGCCATCGCCGGCTATCTGAGCCTGGACGATCCGCGCGGCGAGTCGGTCCGGTTGCGCCAGGCCGTCGCGGACACCGCCGCTGCCTACACGGCGCGGCTGCGCTCGGCCGCGCGGCCCGCCGGGCGGGAGCCCGTCACGGTGACGATCGCGCGGACGCCGTGGTCGGTGCCCGCGTGCGGCGGGGTGGTGCCGCCCCCGCCGGTGGCGGATCTGCTGAACGGCCTGTGGGCCGCCGTGATCGACCGCGATCGCGAGCTGCTGGCCTACCTGCTGGGCGCGCCGGGCAGCACCGGCCACCCGCTGGCGGTGACCACGCGTACCGGGCAGCCCGGGGAGCAGTGCCTCTATCTATGGGCCGATGCCTGGCAGCGGGCCTGGACCGGCGATCCGACGGCGGAGACCATCATCGTGGACGGGATCGAAGCCGCGGTGGACGCGCAGCAGTCCGGCGGTGACGACTACGCGCTCACCATCGCCTATTCGGCGTTGTGCCTGCTGGACGCGGTGCTGCGCGGCGACCCGGCCGAATTCGAGACCGCTCTGATCGAGGGTCTCGAATTCCACCGCCGCTTCTGGGACACCCCGCAGCGCGGCCTGGATCCGGAGGGATTCATCGCGTGGCCGCTGCTGGCGGTGGTGTGCCTGGCGGTCGATCGCGGGTTGAGCCCCGGGGTCTCCACCGGGTACCTGCCGACCGGGTTGATGTACCGCACTACGTAACCGGTTCGCCCGCAACCACTCTCACCGTTCGGCGTGCACCGCCAGGGCCCGCCGGGCGTAGGCGCGCACGTCCGCGTCGCTGTCGGCGTGGGCGGTTTCGAGCGCGACGCGGGCCGCTTCGGACTCCGGCCAGACGCTGAGCGTCAGCACCGCGGCCTTGCGGATGTCCGGGTGGATGTCGGTGAGCGCCGCGCTCAAGGCCGTCACGGCGTGCTCCGGGCCGACCCCGGCCAGCCCGCGCGCCGCGCCCTCCCGGATCTGCCAGGCCGAATCACCCAGCGCGGCGGTCAGGATCGCGGTATCGGCATCCCCGCCGAGCCGGGCGAGCGCGGTGAACGCGGCCGCGCGCACCAGCGGATCGCGGTCCAGGGTGAGCGCGCGCACCGTGTCGACACCGCCCTGACCGATGGTGGCCAGGCCGCGGGCGGCGGCGATGCGGACCTCACGGTTGTCGTCGTGCGCGGCCGCGGTCAGCGCGGGCCAGTCGTCCAGCGACACCAGCGCGTGCACGGCCTGGATGCGGACGCGGTGGTCGGCGTCGACCGAGGCCTTGCCGAACAGTTCGGCCGTCCCGGCGCGCAGCGAACGCAGCAGATCCACGACGGCCGCGCGCACGAACGGGTCGGGGGAATCGGCGTGCTCCGCGAGCCCCGTTGCGGTGGGCAGGATTTCGGCGAGTTCGCGCAGGCCCGCCACCGCGGCGGCGCGCACCTCGGCGTCCTCGTCACCGAGTGCCGCGACCAGTTCGCCGGCGAATCCGTCGGGCGTGTTCTCGGTGAGTACCGCGAGGGCGTTCGCCCGCACCCGCGGATCCGGATCGGACAGGAAGGGGCGCAGTTCCGCGACGCCGGGCGCGTCCAGGCTCAGCAGCAGCGCGATCCGGGGCGCGACAACGTCTTTCGCCGTCCGCCCCGCCGGGCCGTGTGAGCGCACCTGGGCCCCGAGGTTGGGCGGGGTGCCGATCAGCGCGGGCTGCTCGACCGGGATGACCGCCGTGTCGGCGCCGGGCAGGTCGTCCAGTCCCGGCACGGGCACGAAATACGGTGCGACGGGCCGCTTCAGGAACTCCATGTCCCCGTCGGCGGTCTTGCGCAGGTTCAGGTGGTACCGCCATTCGACGTCGTCGCGGGCGGGCAGGTCGGCGCGCTCGTGATAGAGCCCCCACCGGGATTCGGTGCGGGTGAGCGAGGAGCGGGCGGCCATCTCCGCGCAGTCGCGGATGAAGCTGACCTCGGCGCAGCGCATGAGTTCGTGCGGGGTGCGCGCGCCCATGGCGGTGAGATCGCCGCGCATGCGGTCGAAGGTCTCGATGGCGAGGGAGAGTTTGGCGGCTGTCTTGGGCGGGGCCACATAGTCGTTCACGAAGCGGCGCAGCTTGTATTCGACCTGCTGCTGCGGCGGCCCGTCGGGTCGGCGCAGCGGCCGGTAGACGAGTTCGTGGGCGGCGGCCAACTGGTCGGCGGGCAGTGCGCCGGGTTCGGGCAGCTCGCCGAGGGTGGAGGCGGCATGCGCTCCGGCGAGGTCGCCGTAGACGAACGCGCCGATCATGTAGTTGTGCGGCACGCAGGCCAGGTCACCGGCGGCGTAGAGGCCGGGCACGGTGGTGCGGGCGTGCTCGTCGACCCAGACGCCGGACGCGGAATGCCCACTGCACAAACCGATCTCGGAGATGTGCATCTCGATGTCGTGGGTGCGGTAGTCGTGGCCGCGATTGGCGTGGAAGGTGCCGCGGGTGGGGCGTTCGGTGGTGTGCAGGATGTCCTCGAGCGCCTCGAGGGTTTCATCGGGCAGGTGCGAGACCTTCAGATAGATGGGCCCGCGCGCGGATTCGATCTCCCGTTTGACCTCGGCCATCATCTGGCCGGACCAGTAGTCGGAGTCGACGAACCGCTCGCCGAGCGCGTTGACCTGGTATCCGCCGAACGGATTGGCGACGTACGCGCAGGCCGGGCCGTTGTAATCCTTGATCAGCGGGTTGATCTGGAAGCATTCGATCCCGGACAGCTCGGCCCCGGCGTGATAGGCCATGGCGTACCCGTCGCCCGCGTTGGTGGGGTTCTCGTAGGTGCCGTACAGGTATCCGGAGGCGGGCAGCCCGAGCCGCCCGCACGGCCCGGTGGCCAGGATGACGGCCTTGGCCCCGACCGCCACGAATTCCCCGGTGCGCGTGTTCAGGGCGGCCGCGCCGACCGCCCGCCCGTTCTCGGTGAGCACCCGCACCGGCATCAGCCGGTTCTCGATGCGGATGCGCTCGCGCATCGTGCGCTGCCGCAGCACCCGGTACAGCGCCTTCTTGACGTCCTTGCCCTCCGGCATGGGCAGCACGTAGGACCCCGACCGGTGGACCCGCCGCACGGCGTATTCGCCGTAGGCGTCCTTCTCGAATTTCACGCCGTAGCGCTCCAGCCGCTGCACCATGGCGAAGCCGCGGGTGGCGGTCTGATAGATGGTGCGCTGGTTGACGATGCCGTCGTTGGCGCGGGTGATCTCGGCGACGTAGTCCTCGGGTTCGGCCTTGCCGGGGATGACGGCGTTGTTGACGCCGTCCATGCCCATGGCGAGTGCACCGGAGTGGCGGACGTGCGCCTTCTCCAGCAGCAGCACGTTCGCGCCGGCTTCGGCGGCGGTGAGGGCGGCCATGGTGCCGGCGGTGCCGCCGCCGATGACCAGCACGTCGCAGTCGAGGCGGAGGGTGTCGTCGAGATCGGGGATTTCCATTACTTTGTTGCCTCCATGAGCTCGCCCGAATGGTTCAGGTCGGCAATGATTTCGGACCGTAGGGCGGTGCGGTCGACGCCGGTCTCGCGCGGCCGGGGGACCTCCAGCAGGGCGCGCAGGGGTTCGCCGGCGCGGCCGAGGACGGCGATGCGGTCGCCGAGCAGCAGGGCCTCGTCCACGTCGTGGGTGACGAAGACGACGGTGGTGGGGTGGCTGTCCCAGGTGTCGACGAGCAGGCGCTGCATGGTCTCGCGGGTCTGGGTGTCGAGGGCGCCGAAGGGTTCGTCCATCATGACCGCGCGTGGCGCGCCCGCCAGGCCGCGGGCCAGCTGCACGCGCTGGCGCATGCCGCCGGACAGCGATTTGGGCAGGAAGTCGGCGAAGCCGGTGAGCCCGATCTCGGCGATCCAGCGGTCGGCCAGTTCCCGGCGTCCGGCGCGCGGCGCGCCCCGCAACCGCAGTGCCAGTTCGATATTGGCGCGCACGGTCTTCCAGGGCAGCAGCGCGTTGTCCTGGAAGACGACGGCGCGGTCGCGGTCGGTGCCGGTGACCTCGGCGCCGTCGGCGAGCACCCGGCCCGCGTCGGGGCGCAGCAGTCCGGCGAGGGCGCGCAGCACCGTGGACTTCCCGCAGCCCGAGGGGCCGGTGAGGACGAGGATCTCGCCGGGCCGCACGGTGATCGACAGGTCGTCGATGATCGGGGCTCCGGTGTAGGAGAGCCGCACTCGGTCCAGGGTCAATCCAATGCCGGCCGTGCTCATTTCGCCTCCTCGTCCCCGCGCGGCAGCCAGTGGGTGACGCGCCGCCCGAGCAGTTCCACCGCGGCGGAGGTGGTGTAGCCGAGCACGCCGATGGTGATGATGCCGACGAATACGCCCGGGTAGTCGACGATGGTGTACGCCTGCCAGGTGCGGTAGCCGACACCCAATCGCCCCGAGATCATCTCGGCCGACACCACGCAGATCCAGGCCACGCCGATGCCGACGGAGAGCCCGCCGAACACGCCGGGCAGGCTGCCCGGCAGCACCACCCGCCACAGCACGTCCCAGCGATTGCCGCCCTGGGTGCGGACGGATTCCTCCCAGATGGTGGGCAGCGCCCGCACCGCGTGCCGGGTGGCGACCAGGATCGGGAACAAGGCGGCCAGGAAGGTGATGAACACGATTCCGGCCTCGTCGTCGGGGAACAGCAGGATGGCGACCGGCACGATGGCGATGGCCGGAATGGGCCGCGCCAGTTCGGTGAGCGGTCCCACCGTGTCGGCGAACCAACGGGAACGGCCCAGTGCCACACCGGCGCTCACGCCGATCACGGCGGCCAGGCCGAAGCCGCTGAGAATCCGGATCAGCGACTGCCCGAGGTCCAGGTAGTAGGCGTCGGTGCCGAGCTGATGCCGGAAGGCCCGCACGATCCGGGTGACGGTCGGCAGCGTGTCGAACCGGACCCAGAGGCGAATGTGGTTGGCGGTCAGGAACTCCCAGGCTCCGATGGCGGCCAGCACGGACAGCGCCCGCACGATCCGCGACCGCCACACCGTCCGCCCGGCCCGCGGGCGCGTCACCCGCGGTGCGGCCCGGGCGAGGACCGGGGCCGCCGGCGCGGCGACCGCCGGGGCGCTCATACCCGGACCTCGTTCACGGCCTGGTCGAAGCCGACGATCGCGCCCGCGGCGTGCTTTGCGAGGTACCGCTGCGCGGCGGCCGAGGTGGTAAAGGGCAGATAGTTGTCGCCGTCGCGCACCCAGATCGCCTTGTCCGCGAACCAGCGGGTGCCGAGCTCGGCGTCCGGCACATAGGCGGCACGCACCGTCTTGCCCTGTGCCCGAGCCTGTTTCACGGCCCGAAGCAGAGCGGTCGGGTCGGCGAGGGACTGCGTCGTGTCCTGCCCGGTGAGCCAGAGCTCACCGCCGGACCCGGGCAGCGGGTTGGCGTTGTTCGCCAGCTCGGCGTCGTAGTTCAGCCCGCGTTCCTGGTACGCCTGCTTCAGCGCGGCCGGGTCGACGAACTTGTCGATGTCCAGTTCGGCGAAGTCGCCGATCGACTTCAGATACGGCACATCGCCTTTGAAGGCGGCCAGCAGCGACGGCTTCAGCGTGGTGTCGAAGGAGGTTCCGCCCGGCCCGTTGTAGAGGTACACGACCTCCGGGGCCAGCCCCGCGTTGTCCGCGACGGTCTGCGCCGCCTCCAAGGGGTGCTGGTGGATGAAGTCGGTGGCGTCGAGCTGGGCTTGCAGGAAGGCATCGAGCACCTCCGGGTGCTGCTTGGCGTAGTCGCGGCGGGCGACCACGCCGTGGAAGGTCGGGACGTTCAGTTCCGCACCGTCGTAGAGCAGCTTGGCTTTGTTCTGGAAAACCAGCAGGCCGGGCCAGGCCACGAACTGCGACAGCGCCGCCACCTGACCGGATTCCAGTGCGGAGGAACCGATCTGGGGCTGCTGGTTGAGCACCTCCACCCCGGACTTGGGGTCGATGCCCGCCCGGGTGAGCGCCTGGACCAGGGTGCCGTGCCCGGCCGAGCCGACGCTCGCCGAGATCTTCTGCCCGGCCAGGTCATTGATGGACTGCGCCTTGGAGTCGGGTGCGACGACCACCATGTTCAGCGCGCCCTTCGGGTTGTAGCCGGTGATGGACACCAGCTCGGTGCGGGACCGCTCATTGGCCTGGGTGCGGGAGCCGTTGATGAGCAGCGGGTAGTCGCCCATGGAGCCGATGTCGATCTTCTCGGCCACCATCTGCGCGGTGATCGGCGCGCCGGTGTCGTAGTCCTGCCACTCCACCTGGTACTTCGCGCCGCCCTTGACGCTCAGCGCGTTCAGGCGTTGCTCCAGAAAGCCCTTGGCCTTCAACAGGGTTCCGGCGGTGACGGTATTGATGGTCTTGGACTGGTAGCCGATGACGACCTTGACGGTGTCGCCGTTGCCGGCGTTCTCGAGCGAGCAGCCGGACACGGTCAGGGCGAGGGCGGAGGCGAGGGCCGCGGCGATGACGCGGGCGGGGCGGTACTTCATGGGTTTCCTCAGCGGGTCGGTCTCAACGCAGCAGGTAGGGCATGTTGACGATGACGGCGCCGGTGGGACAGCGGGCCGCGCAGGGGCCGCAGTACCAGCACTCGTCGACGTGCATGTACGCCTTGCCGTTGTCGGGGTTGATCGCCAGCGAGTCCAGCGGGCAGATCTCCACGCAGAGCGTGCAACCCTGGATGCACAGCGATTCGTCGATGGTCACCGGGACATCCGCCCGGTTCTCGGCCAAAGCCATCTAGGTCAACCTCCAGTCGGTGCCCGGGTCGGCATCGGGTGAGCGCTCCGGCGGCCGGATGAGGCTGCCGCGCATGGTGATCCGGTCGCCGCGCATGCGGATGTACTCGAGGTCGACCGGGCGGCCGTCCTCCAGCGAGGTGAGGCGCTCGAGCAGCAGCAGCGCGCCGCCCTCGGGCATCTGCAGGGTCATGGCCGAGTGCGCGTCCGCGGTGATGGCCTCCAGGGCCAGTTCCGCCGAGCCGAGTGGGCCGCCGCTGATCTGCTCGATGAGCGCGAACACGTCATTCGTCTCGAGGTCGCGGGTGACGACCTCGTCGCCGATGTCGGGGACCAGGTAGGTGAGGTCCAGGCTGAGCGGCAGATCGCCGAACCAGCGCAGCCGCTCGATGTAGACGGCCTGCTCGCCGGGTTCGAGTCGCAGCTTGCGGGCGACCGCGGGCGGCGGGGTGACCCGGCGGGCGGCCCGCACCTCGTTGCGGACCTCGCCGTGGCCGCGCAGCGTCTCCTTCAAACCGAGCAGGGCATCGAGGCCGTGGTCGTATTTGCGCCGGGCGACGTGCGTTCCGATCTTCGGGGCGCGCTCGATCAGGCCTTCGTCCTTGAGCAGCGTGAGCGCGTCGCGAACAGTGTTGCGGGACACGCCGAATTCCGCGGACAGCGCCGCCTCGGCGGGCAGTGCGTTGTCGAAGGCGCTCGCGTGGATCTGCTGACGCAGCACATCCGCCACTTGGCGGGCGCGATCCGCCCGGCGTTCGGGGGCGCGCAGCGGTACCGGTTCCATCGACACCTCGACTCCTTTCTACGCCGTTGACCTGCGGTTTCAGAACTGTAGCGGCGAAAATGAGGCCGTCCGGACCGCTCACCGCGCCCCGGCGCCGGCGCTGCGGTTCTGCGCCGCCCGCCCGAACGCGCGGCCTGCCGGAATGCGGTCGAATCGGGGTATTGCGCCACCCGTGCCGGGAGTGCGCGCCTTGGAATCACACTGAGCGGAATGCGTGTGCGCGACAGCGGACTCGAGTGGGGTGGGGGTGCGGGCAACTTCTCGAGATATGGGACGAGAATGTGTCGTGCGCCACTCGCCCGAACTGCCTCGGGCCACACCCGCCTGGCGTGAAATATCAACAGGCGCAAAAGATTCGGCAAGACTGGAGGTTGCCCGGAGGGTTTCGCGCCGACGCGCCGCGACAGGCCCGGGACTGCCGGGAGGATCGCGCTTACCTTCCGTTCCCCGTGATCGGAATGATACTTTGATCCTATGTCTGCCAGCCGCCCCTCTTCCGCGCCGCGGGTCACCTACGTGACCGTCGCGCTGGGCGTTCGGCTGCCGCGGCAACGGGAACTGTGTTGTCCCTGCCGTCGCGCAGTCGAGTTCTGACCGGATCGTCCAGGCATCTCCGCCCGGTCGTAATCCGGGTTCCTCGCTGCACCGCTGAAACCTTCATGTAGGCATTCGTCCACCCGTCGACCGGGTGGACCGCAGCAAGGATTCGACACAGTGTCCAGCCCCACGCTCGACCGCACCCATACCGCCGTCTCCACCGCGACCGCGCGGCCCGCCCCGGCGCGCCCGGCCGTGCCCCCGGAGTTGCGGATCACCGACAACCCGGCGGCCGCCGTACTGCGCGCCGCCACCCGCGGCCCGATCTTCCGCGATGTCGCCGCGCAGACCACCGGTCTGAGCATCGCCACCGTGAATCGCCAAGTGTCCGCGCTGCTTACGGCCGGACTGCTGCGTGAGCGCGCCGATCTGACCGCGTCCGGCGCGGTGGGCCGCCCCCGGGTGCCGTTCGAGGTCGACACCGACTCGTACGTGACGCTGGGCGTGCACATCGGCTTCACCGTGACCCGCATCGTGGCCGCGGACCTGTCCGGCCGCATCCTCGGCGGGCTCGAAATCGCCACGCCCCAAACGGGTCAGGACGCGGCGCTGACCATCGTGGCCCGCAGCGCCAAGGCCTTCCTGGACCGGCTGCCGCGGCGGCGGCCGCTGTGGACCGGCGTCGCGCTGGCCGGTCGGGTGGATCCGGCGGCCGGGGTCGTGGACCATCCCCGCCTGGGCTGGCAGGCCGCGCCGGTGGCGGCGGTCTTCAGCAGCGTGCTGGACCTGCCGGTCTCGGTGTCCGCGCACGTCGAGGCGATGGCCGCGGCGGAGCTGCTGCTCACCCCGCGCGACCCGGCCGAGGAGAACCGGCCCGGCAGCAGCCTGTTCGTGTACGCCCGCGAAACCGCCGGTGTCGCAGTCACTCTGCACGATCGCGTGCACACCCCCACCAACGGCCCGGGTTCGATCGCGCATCTCCCGACCGGCTCGGACGTCGATTGCACCTGCGGCCGGCGCGGCTGCTTGGAGGCCACCATCGGTGAGCGCGCGCTGTTGGAGCGCGCCGTGCGCAAGGGCATTCTGCCCAAGCCGGAGGCCCCGCACCGCCCGGCCGTCACCGATCTGTACCGGGCCGCCGACGCGGGCGATGCCGATGCTCGCGACCTGCTCATCGAGCGGGCCGAAATCCTCGGCCGCACAGCGGCTCTGGTGCGCGACATGTTCAACCCGGACCGGGTGGTGCTGGGCGGCCAGGCGTTCACCGGCTGGCGGCCGGGCATGGAGCGGGTCGCCAAGGCCTTCGCCGAGTCGACCACGCTGCCCGCGGCGGATCTGCGGATCAGCCGATTCGGCGGCCGGGTGCAGGAATTCGCGGCGGCGGTCACCTCGGTGAGCGCGTTCTATGCCGACCCGCTCTCGGCCATGCGCCGGGCGACGCGGACCCGCTAGCCCACCGAACTCGAAGTCCCCGCCGGGGTGATTCCGGCGGGGACCTACGTCGTATCCCCGCCCCGGAGAGCGTGATCCGTGGCGAACCACACGGCCACCTCGGCCCGGCCGCTCGCTCCGAGCTTGCCCGCGATGTTGTGCACGTGCACCTCGGCCGTCCGCTCGGAAATCCCCAGCGCCCGGGCTATCTGGCGGTTCGTCCGGCCGCGCGCCACCAGCGCCGCCACCTCGTGCTCGCGCCTGGTGAGCAGCGGCTTCCCGGCTCGGTGCGGAATCGAGACGTCGAGATCGTCGAGGACCTCGGCGAGGTATCCGGCGGTGTCGGAACGCACCCCATCCGCACCGATCCGACGGTGTTCCTCGAAGGCCGCCGGGCCGAGCGTGGCGACCGCGTTGCCGAATGTCTGGGTCAGCCAGCGCATCCCGAACGGCACCGTCATGGCGCCGATCGTGGCGGCGAGGGCCTCGGCGGCGCCGAGCAATTCGGCCATGCGCGTGAGTCTGGAACTGCTCAACGCGACCGCGGACGCCACCATCAGACCGACGCTGGCCCCGTACAGCCCGCCGGCATCGAGGAAGGCGACCAGGCAAGCTCGTGCCTCGGTCCTGGCCTCGTCGATCCGATCGGTGCGCCACGCCGCGACCGCGCGGATCAGGGCCGCCCAGCCCAAGGCCTCACGATCCCCGATCACCCGCATGATCCGGTCGGCCGCCTCGGCATCGCGGGCGGCCGCGACATGGTCTTCCTTCCCGAGTTCGACGCCCGCCAGCATGATCAGGCCCCAACCGTGGGCCAGCCCCCCGGTCTCACCGGCCGCCGTGATGAGCGCCAGGGACTCGTGGATCAGACTCTCGGCGGGGGCCAGCTCGTCGTCGAATGCTGCTGTGAGCCCTCGATATTGCAGTGCGCGGGCAAGGCCGCGATCGTCGTCGAGCCCTCGGAATGTCGCCGCCGCGACCTCGAGCGCCGTCGCGGCGGCCGCCCGGTCGCCATGGATCATCGCCAGGTCACCGACCCCGACGTGGGCCCAGGCCGTGAACCACTCGTCGACCTCACCGGACATCGCGAGGGCGGTCGCGAGCCACCGCAATCCCTCCCGGAAATGACCGTGCAGCTGCCAGAAGTGCGGCAGCGCGCCGGCGAGCCGGATCGCGGTGCCGGCATCACCGGATTCGATGCTGTGGGACAGCGCGGCGCGCAGGTCGGGGTGCTGGGCCTCCAACCGGTTCGCCCACGCGTGTTCCGCATAGGTTCGGAAGGCGGCGCCGGCGCGCTCGGCGAGATCGCGGAAGTAGGACGCGTGGGCATTCCGCAGTTCGTCCAGGTCCCCCGATTCGCGCAGATGCGCGCGGCCGTAGCTTTTCACCGTCTCCAGCAGGCGATAGGGCGCCGGTCCCGCGGCGGGGTCGAACGAAACCAGCGATTTGGCGACGAGACCGGCGAGGAGTCCCGCGCAGTCCCCGTCGGACAGTGCGCAGCCGACTCCGTCCACCTCCTCGATTCCGAAGCTGCCCGCGAAGATCGCGAGTCGGTCGAAAAGTGTCTGCTCTGCAGGACTCAGCAGTCGGTAACTCCAGTCCATGGTGGCGACGAGCGTGCGATGGTGCCGGATGGCGGCCCTGTTTCCACTGGTCAGCAACCCGAACTGATCGTCCATGAGGGCCGCGATCCGCTCGACGTCGAGCGCTGCGGCTCTCGACGCGGCCAGCTCGATCGCCAGCGGGAGGCCGTCGAGATAGCGGCAGATCCGCGCGGCGCCGGCAGCGGTCGCCGCGGTCATCGTCAGGTTCGGCTGCACCGCCCGAGCCCGCTCGAAGAACAGCGCGACGCTCTCCACGCCGGTCACGCCCGCGAGATCCTGCTCGCCGGTCGCGGACGGCAGCGCGAGTCCTCCGACGCGCAGGACGCCCTCACCCGGTATCTCGACGAGTTCCCGGCTCGTGGCCAGAATCCGCAACAGGCCGCAGCGCTCGAGCAGCTCGGTCACCACGGTCGCCACGGACTCGACGACGTGTTCGCAATTGTCGAGCACGATCAGTGCCGCCGACGCCTCGAGGCGGACCGCCAGGGAATCGGTGAGGGAACGCCGGCGATGCTCCGGAACCCCCACGGCCCCGGCGATGGCGTGCGGTACGAGCGCGGGGTCGGTGATCGAGGCGAGTTCGACCAACCAGCAGCCGTCCACGAAATCATCGCTGCGCGCCAGCGCCGCCTCGAGCGCGAGCCGGCTCTTACCGGCGCCACCCGGCCCCGTGATGGTGACGACTCGATAGGTCTGGAAAAGCTCCTGGATCCTCGCGAGATCGGCATGACGTCCGACGAAGCTCGACAGCGGCGTCGGGAGATTGTTCAGCGGAGGAGCGAGCTCCCAATCGCTGGGCGTCACTGTCGGAGCCTACGCGTACCCCACCGGTGCCCGGAAGTACGTGATTCCCCCAATAGCGGTCCGATGCGGTCCGGACCGATTCTGATCTGGAGAGCCGGTCACAGCCCGGCGATCGTGACGGCATCGACAATCGATCGAGGTGAGAGCAATGAGTTGGGACAGCACACACGAATGGTGGCGGGCACTGCACGACGTGGCCGCGGAGATCGAGAACCGACGCGACGGCGAGCTGCCCTGGCGCGCCGAACACGCCGCGGTGTTCGGCGATCCGGGCGGACTGATCGCGGCGCTTCGCTACCGCTGGAATCTGATGGTGCAAGCACATGAGGACGAACTCGCCGGCGCGGACGGTGAGGCGCGCGAGCGCGAGCTGATCGACGCCAATCAGGGTGTGTTGCAGGTCTTGCGGGCGGCCGGGCATCACGAACCCGCCGCCGTGCCCGCGTTCGCCGCGGCCTGACTCCGTCGAACCTCGGTTGGTACCCGGGAGGCCGGGCCGGATGGTCCACGATCCGGCCCGGCCCCGGGTCCCGCCCCACGCGCGAGGCCGATTGCGCGCGGTGCGGGGTGCCGCCACCCGCCCCGGAGTCCCCTTCCAGCCGGGCGGCGGTGGTCTCAGGCGGCGCGCACCTGCGGGGTCAGCCCCCACTCGCGCGCCAGCAGGCGGTGCGACCGCACCCGGTCCTCGAGATCGAAAGCCACACTGGTGACCAGGATTTCGTCCGCGCCGGTCAGCTTGCGCAGGGCGTCGAGGCGTTCGGCGACGGTGGCCGGGGAGCCCACCAACTGGGTGGTCACCCGGTCGTCGACCAGCCGTTGCTGCGGACCCGACAGCGCGGGCGCGGTATCGGGGTCGAGGTAGTCGGCCGCTCCCGCGCCGCTGCGGATCGAGTACACCCAGTGCCCGTAGCTGGAAGCCAGGTGCCGGGCGGTGGCGTCGTCCTCGGCGACCAGCACATCGGCGGACACCACCAGGTACGGCCGCGGGAAGCGGGCCGAGGGCCGGAACGCCGCCCGGTACGCCTCCACGGTCTCGACGATGGTGCCCGGCGAGACGTGGTAATTTGCCGCGAACGGCAGCCCGAATCGCCCTGCCAGTTGCGCGCTTTCGCCGCCGCTGCTGCCGAACAGCCAGGGCTGCACATCCGCGCCCTCGCCCGGGACGGCGTGCAGTTCCACGCCGTCGCCGGTTACGAAGCTGCCGTCGAGCAGCGCGAGGATCTCCTCGACCTGCTCGGTGTACGGCAGTGGCCGCGCCCCCGGGAGGTGCAGGGTCTCCAAAGCCGCCTTCACCCTGGTGAAATCGAGCAGCTGGCCGGGGTAGAACGGCGGCGGAAGCACCACGCCGTCGCGGACCTCGGTGGGCCGCGACGGGGCGGGCACCGGCGGCACGCCCGCCGATCGCAACTGTTCGCCGCGTTGTCCCGAGCGGCCCAGCCCCAGGTCCAGCCGGCCCGGGTAGAGGGCGTCGATGGTGCCGAACGCCTCCACCACGGAGATCGAGGTGTGGTGACCGAGCTGCACGGCCGCCGAGCCGACCCGGATGGTGTCGGTGGCGGCGGCGATCAGTCCGATGAGTGTGGTCGGCGCGGCGCTGGCCACCCGCACGAAGTGATGTTCGGCGACCCAGAACCGGTGATAGCCCAGCTTTTCCGCGTGCCGGGCCAGGTCGACGGTATTGCGGAGGGCCTGCCGAGGCGTCGAGCCGGTGCTGATCGGCGACAGGTCCAGCACGGACAGCGGGATGGTCATAGCGACCGCCCCCGCCGCGGATCCTGTTCGCCCGCTTCGACGGCCAGCGGCAGCCGGTTCTCCGCCGGGGCGATCGGGCAGGTCGCGTAGTCGGTGAAGGCGCACGGCAGGTTGACCGCGCGATTGAAGTCGAGCAGCACGCTGCCGTCCGCCGCGGGCCGGGACAGATCCAGTCGCCGCGCGCCGCCGTAGGTGGTGACGCCGCTGGTGCCGTCGGTGAACAGGATGTGCAGGCCGAGGGCCTCGCTGCCGAACACCACCAGTTCGCGCCGCTCACCGTCCAGGTCGAAAGTGACCGTGCCGGTGGCGGTGTGGTGATGCTCGAGGCCCTCCACGACCGCGCCGGTGGTGACGGCACGGGTCTGTGCGAAGGGCTCGAAATAGCCGGTCACGATCCACCGCTGCCGCGGTTCGTAGACGGGGATCTCGGTGAACGCCGCCAGGGTCGGCGCGGCGGGATCGTGCACGCGCAGCGCGAACTGCCCGGTCCGCCGGATCACCTCGATGATGCGGTCACCGGTGTGGACCTGGAGACCCGGCGCTCCCTTGCCGGGCGTGATCGCGGTCTCGCCGCTCAGCGCCACCCCGTCCAGCAACAGCTCGGGCTGTTCCGAATCGACCGTGACATAGACGTTCTCGCTGTCCGCGTGCCACCGGCCGGGCAGCCCGTCGACCGTCTCCGGATCGGCCCCCAGCCAGTGCAGCCCGGTGAGGCTGAGCCAGCCCAGGGGTTGGCGCGCCCAGGCGGCGCGTTCGGTGCGGAAGGCGGCCCATTGCTGGTCGTAGGTGGTTTCGATGGCGGTCATGAGGCGCGTACTCCTTCAGTGCCGTGATGGGGGTGGCGCAGGCCCAGGTGTTCGCGCAGGGTCGCGCCGGTGTACTCGGTGCGGAAGCTGCCCAGGGACTGCAACTCCGGGACGACCTTGTCGACGAATTCGTCGAGCCCGGTCGGGGTCAGATGCGGGACCAGGACGAAGCCGTCCGCGGCATCGGACTGCACGTAGCGGTCGATCTCGGCGGCCACCTGCCGGGGCGTGCCGACGAACTGCTGGCGGGCGGTGGTGGCGATGATGAGGTCGCGGATGGAGAGCTGCTCGGCGGCGGCCTTGGCCCGCCAGGCCTCGGCGACGGCGAGCGGATCGCGGGCGTGGCGCACCCGTCCGCGGGTGATGTTCGCGTCGTCCACGGGGTCGATGTCGGGCAGCGGTCCGTCCGGGTCGTAGGCGGAAAGGTCACGGCCCCAGACCTGTTCGAGGAAGCCGATGGCGGTCTGCGGCGTCACCTGCTGCCGCCGGATGTGCCGGGCGCGTTCGGCGGCGTCCTCGGCGGTGTCGCCGAGCACGAAGGCGGCGGCGGGCAGGATCTTCAGGTCGTCGCGGGCCCGGCCGTACTTGGCGAGCCGGTCCTTCACGTCGCGGTAGAAGCGCTGACCGTCCTCGAGTTCGCCGTGCGCGCTGAAGATGACATCGGCCTTGGCGGCGGCGAATTCGCGGCCTTCGTCGGAGTCGCCCGCCTGAATCTGCACCGGGTAGCCCTGCGGGCCGCGCGGCAGCACGAACCGGCCTTCGATCTCGAACTGGTCGCTGCTGAACCGGGCCTGCGGTACGGGCTGGGCGAAAACGCCGCGCTCCCGGTCGATCACGAGGGTGTCCGCGGGCCAGCTGTCCCACAGCGCCCGGGTGGCCTCGACCACCTCGTGTGCGCGGGTGTAGCGCTTGGCGTGCTCCAGGTAGCCGCCGCGCCGAAAGTTCTCGCCGGTGAAGGCGTCCGAGGAGGTGACCGCGTTCCAGGCCGCGCGACCGCCGGACAGGTGGTCGAGCGAGGCGAATTGCTTTGCCAGTTCGAATGGTTCGTTGAAGGTCGTGTTGATGGTCCCCGCCAGCCCGAGATGGGTGGTGACGGCCGCCAGCGCGTTGAGCACCGTGAAGGTGTCGGGCCGGCCGACCACGTCGAGGTCGTGGATGCGGTCGCGGTGTTCGCGCAGCCGCAGCCCCTCGGCGAGGAAGAAGAAGTCGAACAGGCCGCGTTCGGCGGTGCGGGCCAGGTGCACGAAGGAGTCGAAGTCGATCTGGCTGCCCGAGTTCGGGTCGGTCCAGACGGTGTGGTGGTTGACGCCCGGGAAGTGGGCGGCGAGGTGAATCTGCTTGCGTATCCGATGATCCGGCATGGCGGTGACTCCTCAGGCGTGGGCGTAGCGGCCGGCGGGCCGGGGCAGGCCCAGCCGCTCGCGCAGGGTCGGAGTGAGGGCGGGCAGCTGCGACAGTGCGGCGGCGAGCGCGAGCGGGCGCAGCACCACACCGTCGGCGGCGCAGTCGGTTTCGATGCGGCGCAGGATGTCGCGCAGTTCCGCGGGGGTGCCAATGTGGAAGACGGTGGCCGGGGCGGGCGAGGCGGTCCAGTCCTCGAGCTCGGCGACCTCGAAGGCGGCGGCGTCCGCGGTGTCGGCGAGATGGATGTCGAGGTCGAGCAGCACCCGCACCCGGTTCGGGTCGCGTCCGGCGGCGGCGATGGCGGACCGCAGTTCGGAGCGGGTGGCGGCGGCGGTCGCGAGATCCGGTGCGGCGATCCGGATCAGGTCGGCGCGGTGCACGGCGACGCGGGTGCTGTGCGGGTCGGCGGCGCGCACCGCGACCGGCGGCTGTCCCTGCGGCGGACGCGGGGTGATGGACGGTCCCTTCACCGAGAAGTGCTCGCCCGCGAAGTCGATGTAGTGCAGCCGGTCGCGGTCGATGAACCGGCCGGTGGCCTGGTCGCGGATCTCGGCGTCGTCGTCCCAGCTGTCCCACAACCGGGCCACCACCTCGACGGCCTCGTCCGCCTCCGCCCAGCGGGAGCGTTCGTCCTGTTCGGGCTTGCGGCCGAACAATCGCGCCTCCCCCGCCCCGACGGCCACCTCCCAGCCCGCCCGGCCCGCAGCCGCGAAGTCCAGGCTGGCAATGGCTTTGGAGAGGTGGAAGGGCTCGGTGTGGGTGACCGAGGCCTGTGGGATCAGGCCGATGCGCCGGGTCTCGGCGGCGGCGCGCGCGGCCACCGCCACCGCGTCCAGGCGGCCGATGGCCCCGGCGGATTGCAGGGTGAAGGAGTCCGGCAGGAACGCCAGCTCGATGCCCGCGTCCTCGGCGGCGCGCAACGCGTCCACCCAGTACCGGGCGTCGAAGAGGTCCTCGGCGCGGGAGTCGGCGCGCCGCCAGGAGGCGGGGTGCGCGCCGGTGCCGGACAGTTCCAGGCCCAGCAGCAGCGGAGTCGGATGCGGCATCAGGCTGTCCTTTCGAGCGGTAGCGGGTGATCGGGGGTGGCCGCCCGGGGGACGGCCGCGAGCAGTTCACGGGTATAGGTGTGTCGCGGTCGGTCGAAAACCTCGGCGGTGGCGCCGGTTTCGACGACACCGCCCTGACGCATGACCGCGACACGATCGGCCAGGCGACGAACCACGCCCAGGTCGTGGGAGATGAACAGGTAGGCCAGGTCCAGTTCGGCCTGGAGTCGTTCGAGCAGGTCGAGGATCTGCGCCTGCACCGAGACGTCCAGGGCCGAGACCGGTTCGTCGAGCACGAGCAGCTCGGGGCGCGGGGCCAGCGCGCGGGCGATGGCGACCCGCTGCCGCTGCCCACCGGACAACTCCGCCGGGCGGCGATCCAGGAAGGCGGCGGGCAGCGCCACCTGATCCAGCAGCTCGGCCACCGCGGCACGTCGTCCGCGCCGATCGCCGATCCCGAACGCCTGCAAGGGTTCCGCCACGATTCGTCCGACCGTCAGCTTCGGGTTCAGCGAGACGTACGGGTTCTGGTAGACGACCTGGACGCGACGGCGCAGTGCCCGCAGGTCCGAACCGCGCAGGGCGGTGACGTCCTGCCCGTCGAACGTGACGGCGCCCTCGTCGGGCGCGGTCAGCCGGGCGATGATGCGGGCCGCGGTCGACTTGCCCGAGCCGGATTCGCCTACCACGGCCAGGGTTTCACCGCGATGGACCTCCAAGGACACGTCGTTCACCGCGTCGACGGTGAAATCCCTGGTGACGCGGAAGGACTTGCGCAGACCGGTCGCCGCCAGCAGCGGAGTCCCGTGTTCGCGGACCGGACGCGCGGGCTGATCCGCACCGAGGCTCGGCACGGCGGCGATCAACCGCCGGGTGTACTCGTGCTGCGGATTGCCCAATACCTCCGCCGCCGTGCCGGTCTCGACGATCAGGCCGTCCCGCATCACCGCGATGCGGTCCGCCCGTTCGGCCGCGACGGCCAGGTCGTGGGTGATGAGCAGCACCGCCGTCCCCGATTCCGCGGTCCGCGCGGCCAGTAGATCGAGAATGCGGCGCTGCACGGTGACGTCCAGCGCGCTGGTCGGCTCATCGGCGATCACCAGTTCGGGCCCGCAGGCCAGCGCGATCCCGATCAGTACCCGCTGCCGCTGTCCGCCCGACAGATCCTGGGGATACTGGCGGGCCCGCAGCTCGGGGCGGTCCAGCCCGGCCTGCTCGAGGATCGCGACCGCCTCGAGGTCGGCGGTGCGGCGATCGGCCCGGCCATGGATGCGCAGCACCTCCCCCACCTGCCGTCCGATGCGCAGCACCGGATTGAGCGAGGTGCCAGGATCCTGCGGAACCAGTCCGATGCGCGCGCCCCGAATCCGTTGCAGCGCGCGCGGAGATGCCCGGTCGATCCGCTCTCCGTCGAAGGTGATCTCCCCGGCGGTGATCACGCCACCCTGCAGCAGCCCGATCACGGCGTGCGCGAGAGTGGATTTGCCCGAACCGGATTCGCCCACCAGCGCGAGCGTCTCCCCGCGCCGGACCTGGAGCGAGACGCCGCGCACGGCGGGTGTCGCTCCGCCGCGGCCCCGATACTCGACCTGTAGCCCCTCGATGTTCAACAGCTCGGTCATCAGGCCTCCTTCTGCAAGGCGCGGGCGATCCGCTGGGTGGACAGCACCAGCACGACGATGACCAGCCCCGGCAGGGTGGTCAGCCACCACGCGGTGGCCAGGTAGCCGCGGCCCTCCGACACCAGCGAGCCCCATTCCGGTGTCGGCGGCACCGCGCCGTAACCGAGGAAGCTCAGCGACGCCACGAACAGGGTCACCACGCCGAAATCGACGGCGGCCAAGGCCGCCACCGGCCCGTACGCATTGCGCAGGATGTGGCGGAACAGCACGGTGTGCCAGCGCACGCCGGACGCGAACGCGGCCTCCACGTAGGGGGCGTTGCGCACCCGCAGCACCTCGCCGCGCATCACGCGCGCGAACCTGGCGATCAGCGAGATGCCCACGGCGATGGCCACATTGCGGGTGCCCAGCCCCAGCACGGTGATGGTGGCCAGGGCGAGCAGCATGTCGGGAATCGAGAGCACCACGTCGACCGCGCGCATGATCGCGGTGTCGATCACGCCGCCCGCCGCACCCGCGACCAGCCCGATCAAGGCGCCGGTCACCAGCCCGATCAGCACCGCGAACACGGTCGCGCTCAATGACAGTGCCGCGCCGTGCACCACCCGGGTGTAGAGGTCACGCCCGAGATTGTCGGTGCCGAACCAGTGCTGGAGGCTGGGGCCGCGCAGCTTCTGCGCGGGCACGCCGCGCAGGGGATCACCGCTCGCGAACACGGCCGGGGCGACGGCCCAGGCGCACGCCAGCGCGACGACCGCGCACGCCGCGACGGTTCCCGGATTGCGCCGCGCCCACGACGCGGCCGCGGTCCCGCCGGCGAGGGCCTCGCGTCGGAACGTCCGGTCGGACTCGGGCCGGATTGCCAGGTCAGACATCGGACCACTCGTCATCCGCGTCCCAGAACGCGATGCCCGGGTCGAGCAGGGGGTGGGTCAGGGTGATGACCCGCAGCGTCGATCGCGGGCCGCCGGAATAGGCGCGCAGCCGCGCGCGCAGATCACGGATCACATGCCGGGGCGGGGTCGGCGAACGGTCAGGCATGAGCACGCTCCTTCGTCGAGTTCCTGTGCACCACACGGGGGTCGAGCAGGGGGTAGGCGAGATCCACCAGCAGGTTGACGGTCACGAAGGCCAGGGCGGCGAACACGACGATGCCCTGGACAACCGGGATGTCCTGGCGCAGTACGGATTCCTGCGCCAGTCGGCCGATGCCCGGGCGGGAGAACACCGTCTCGGTGACCACCGCCCCGGCCAGCACGGTGCCGGTCCACAATCCCGACACGGTCAGTGCGGGGGCGGCGGCCGGGCGCAGGACGTGGCGCAGCTGCACCCACCAGCGGGACGCGCCCTTGGCGAAGGCGACCTCGACGAACGGCTGCCGCCAGGTCGCGGCCAGGCTCGCGTGGAGGACCTGGGCGATGACCGCGCCCACCGGGATGGCCAGGGTGATCGCGGGCAGGATGGTCCCGCCGAATCCGGTGCCGCCGAACGCGGGCACCAGTTTCAACCGGAACGAGAACAGCTGCAGGAGCAGCAATCCCACCCAGAAGCCCGGCATCGACGCCCCGACGGCGGGCAGCGAGGTGAGCAGCCCGCGCAGCCGGGGACGTTCGGTGTACGCGGCCGCCAGGGCCAGCGCCGCGCCGGCCGCCACGGCCAGCAGCAGGCCGGTCGCCGCCAGCGCCAGCGTCGAGGGCAGGGCCTCGCCCAGCGCCCCGGTGACGGTCTGACCGGTGGAGATGGAGTGGCCGAGGTCGCCGCGCACCGCATGCGACAAGGCCGTCCAGTACTGGGCCCACAACGACTGGTCGAGACCGTAGCGCGCCCGCATCTCGGCGACCGCCGCGGCGTCGACGGGCGTGCCGGTGGCCGCGTCGGCCGCCAGCGCCACCGGGTCGCCGGGCAGCAGGTACAGCCCGGCGAAGGACAGCGTGAACGCCGCCCACAGCACGCCGACGGCCTGCAGCACCCGTCCGATCACGTAGCGGCCCATGGGTTTACCGCGCCAGCCAGGTGTCGTGGAACTGCAGTCGCGCCGAGGCCTCGAACTTCACCCCGGCCACCGTCTTGCCGACGCCGATGGCCTGCGAGAGTTCGATGGTCGGAATCCACAGGCCCTGGTCGAGGACCGCGGTCTGGGCGTCACCGATGATGCGGGCGCGCGCGGCCGGGTCGGTGGCCGACAGCTGCTGGGCGAGCAGGGCGTCGAGGGGTTCGGCGGGGCCGCGGGCGTTCAGATTGCGCTGGTCCACCGCGAAGGTGGTGCGCAGGATGTCGCCGTCGGCGCGGGTCGAGTTGTAGTAGTTGAAGTCGAAGTCCTTGCTGTTCTGGCGCACGGTCGATTCCGCCACCGACAACGGCTCCAGCCGCAGGTCGAAGCCGACCGCCCGCAGCTGCTGCTGGGTCAGCTCGAGAATGGGCTGGTTGGCGGAAAACACGGGGGCGAAGATGACGCCCGCGCTCAGCCGCTGCCCGTCCTTGACCCGGATACCGTCCGCGCCCGGCACCCAGCCCGCCTGGTCGAGCTGCTTCTTCGCGGCATCCGGGTCGTATTTCACCCGGGCCGAAAGATCCACATAACCGGGCGTTTTGGAGGCGAGCACGCTGCTGGCGGTCTTGAACTGCGGCCCGAGCACGGTGTCCACCAGTTCCTTGCGGTTGATGGCGGGTAGCAGTGCGGCCCGGACCGCCGGATCGCGCAGCACGCCCCGGGTCACATTGGCCTGCAAGCCGAACGGGACGCCCGGGTTGGCGGTGAACTGCACGCGACCGCCGCCGCCCTCGATCTGCGCCACATCCTGCGGCAGCGCGTCGCTGATGGCGTCGAGCTGGCCGGAGACGAGACTGCCGGTCCGCACCCCGGATTCGGGGACCACGGTGAACACGATCTTGTCCAGATGCGCCTCGCCCTGGCTCGCGAAAACTGCGGAGCCCCAGGCATACCCGGCCCGCTTGACCAGGGTGGCGGAGGCGTTCTGCTTCCACTCCGCGTAGGTGAACGGGCCGCTGCCGACATTGGTCCCCAGGCACCGCTCCTCGGCGGCCTTGGCGGCGGTGGCCTCGGACTGGATGCCCAGCTGCGGGGTCGAGGTCGCCTGCAGGAACTGGGCGTTCGGACCGGCGAAGTCCACCCGCACGGTGCGCGGATCCAGCACCGTGCTGCCCGCGTACCCGGCCAGGTAGCTCGCGGCCAGCGGCGCCTTCGCACCGCCGAGCGCGACGATCGAATCGAAGTTCCGGCGCACCGAGTCCGCGGTGAGCGGGGTGCCGTCGCTGAAGGTGACGCCGTCGCGCAGATGGAAGGTGAACGACCTGGCGTCCGGGGAGACGGTCCAGGTGTCGGCCAGCCACGGCTTCAGCTGACCGGTCTCCAGGTCCTGATCGACCAGCGAGTCCACGACCTGCCGGATCACATAGATCGTCTGGTTGGTCGACGACTGCGCGGGATCGGAGCAGGTCGGGGCCGAGGACAGGCCGTAGCGGAGGGTGCCGCCCGCCTGCGGCGGACCCGACGGCTCACCACTGCCGGTGGCGGCGTCCCCGCCACCGCACCCGGCGAGCGTGACGGCGGCGGCGAACACTCCCGCCAGGGCCACGGGTCGGGTGGTGCGCGCGAGCAGGGAACGGGTCATCGGGGATCTCCAGCGGGGTAACGGTCGGCGCCGAGCGGTCGGCTCGAAATGCGGCGGCGCAGTTCGGGAGCGACCTCGGCCTGGAACAGTTCGAGGCTGTCGCGGTGCTCGGCCTCGGTCCGGCCGTCCGCGTCAGCGCTGAGGTGGATGACCTCGTGGCCGAAGCGCTCGTGATACCGGCTCACCTTGTCCAGCACTTGTTCCGGGCTGCCGATGAGCGCCGAGGACCGGGCCGCGAAGTCCTCGACGGAGTCGAACACGATGGGCACGTCGAACTTCCGCGCCACCGCCTGCCGCGCCTCGAAGACCGGTCGATACCGATCGAGCGCCTCCTGCGAGTTCCGGGTCACCAGGAACCCCGCCGTGCCCGCGCCCACCAGCGCCTCGGCCGGGTCGTGGCCGTAGGCCGCCCAGCGTTCCCGGTAGTGGTCGATCAGTTCGGCGTACGGCTCGATCGGGTAGGTGACGTTCGCGGAGAACAGCGGATCCCCGTGCAGCGCCGCGTAATCCGCGGATTCACGACTGGTGGCGCTGCCGTGCCAGATGCGCAGCCGCGGCTGCAGCGGCCGGGGCAGCGCCTTGGCCTCGGTCAGCGCGGGCCGGAACCGGCCCGACCAGGTGACGCTGTCGCTGTCCCACAGCTTCCGGAACAGTTCGTAACCTTCGCGATTGCGATCCCACTGGTCGTCGGTGGTGACGTGGAACAGCTTGGCCTGCGCCGCGCCGTTGCCCTTCCCGATGATCAGTTCCAGCCGGCCGTCGGAGAGATTGTCCAGCGTCGAGTAGTCCTCGAAGGCGCGCACCGGATCCAGCAGGCTGAGCGTCGTGACACCGGTGAACAGGGCCAGGCGCGAGGTGACGGCCGCGAGATGACTGAGCACCACGGGCGGGGCCGCGGAGATGAACGGATCCTCGTGCCGCTCCCCCACCGCGAAGCCGTCGTAACCGAGCTCCTCGGCCAGGCGCGCGCCGTCGACGACCCGCCGCAGCCGCTGCCGGGGCGACTCGGTCCCGCCGGTCACCGGGTCCGGAGTGTGGGTGATCAAGGTCAGCAGCAGGAATTTCATGCCGGGATCGCCTGCTCTCCGGCCTCGATGAACTTCTCGAACGGGTGCACGTAACCGACTTCCTTGCGAACGTCACGCGGCAGCGCGGTGTATCCGGCCGCCGTGTACAGGGCGACGGCCTCCGGCTGACGCGGCCCGGTGGTCAAATAGATGCGCGTGTAGCCGCGCCGCGCGATCTCGGCTTCCAGTTGATCGAGCACGAAGCGCCCCAGCCCTTTTCGCCGGTGCTCGGCGGCCGTCCAGATCCGCTTGAGCTCGGCGGTCTCGGCGTCGTACCGCTGGAACGCGCCGCCCGCCACCGTTTCCCCGTTATCCACAACTATCAACAGGTCGCCCTGTGGAGGAGCGAAGTGACTGGCCGAATACCCGGTCAGATCCGCGTGCACCTCCCCCGGCGTCCCGCCGTACCGGCTGCTGTACTCGATGGCCAGCTCCGCCAGCAGCGGCGCGGCCAGGGGATCGTGTTGCCCGACATGGAAAACCCTGCGCGACATGCTCATCCCTTCTTCTTGGGCAGTCCGGGCGGATTGATCCGCGACTGCGGCACGGCCTCGCCGCCCAGGCCCCAGCGGTCCAGCACCTGCTTGTAGAGCCCGTTGTCGATGGCGTACTGGATGGCGGCCCGCAGCGGACCGGCCAGGCCGTTGTCCTTCTTGGTGAGGACCCCGATCTCGGCCTGGAGCGCGTCGCCCGCGCCGGAGAGGGTGGTGACCACCTTGGTCTGGCCGGCGGAGGCGGCGTGATACTGCGCCGACGGGTTGGGGCCGAGGTAGCCGTCCAATCGGCCCGAGGACAGCGCCAGGTAGTAGTCGCTGGTCTTCTCGTAGTAGGCGAGATCGATCTTGGGCAGGCCCGCGGCGATATTGTCCTCGTTCCACTTCACCAGCAGCTGCTCCTGGTTGGTGGCGGTTCCGACGCCGATCGTCTTGCCCGCCAGCGACTTCCGGTCCTGATAGGTCCAGGTCGCGTCCTTGGGCACTTCCAGCGCGATATTGTCCAGGCGGTAGGTGGCGAAGTCGTACTTCTCCTTGCGCTCCTCGGTGACGGTGACATTGCTGACGAAGACATCCGCCTCACCCGAGTCGACCTTCACGAAGTTCTGCGCCCAGTCCCCGATGCGGGTCTCCACTTTCAGGCCGAGCAGGTCGGCGAGCAGGTAGGAGATGTCGGCGTCGGAACCGATGGGGGTGCGGTCGTCGGTGGCGTAGAAGCGCAGCGGCGGTGTCGCGCCCACCGATCCGGTCACCACCAGGGTGCCGCGATCCCGCACGGCGGCGGGCAGCTGCGCCGCGAGAGCGTCCACCTTGGCGGCGTGCACCCGGCCGGACTGCGCCGGGGACAGGTCGTAGCTCAGTCCGTTGACGGTATTGGAGGAGGGAGCGTCACTGTCGCCGTCCTTGCCACAGGCGCTCGCCGCGAACAGGCCGAGCACGGCGAGTGCGGCGAGTGCGGTGATCCGTCTGCGACGGTGCGCCTGAGGCATGGGAGGTTCCTTCGTGGTCGATCGGTCAGAGGACGTGTGCGAGAAAGGCTTTGGTGCGCGGATGCGCCGGGGCATCGAGCACCTGCGCGGGCGGGCCCTGCTCGACGATGCGGCCGGCGTCCATCAGCACCACGGTGTCGGCGACCTCGCGGGCGAAACCGATCTCGTGGGTGACGATCACCAGGGTCGAGCCGGCGCGCGCGAGATCCCGGATCACCTCGAGCACCTCGCCGACCAGCTCCGGATCCAGCGCCGAGGTGGGCTCGTCGAACAGCACCACCTCCGGCCGCAGCGCGAGCGCCCGTGCGATGGCGACCCGCTGCCGTTGCCCGCCGGACAGGCGGCTCGGGTACTCGTCGGCCTTGTCCGCCAACCCGACTCGCGCCAGCAGGTCGAGCGCCTCGGTGTTCACCTCGGCCTTGGCGCGCCGCTGGGCGGCCACCGGCGCCAGCGCGACGTTCTCCCGAACCGTCAGGTGTGGAAAGAGATTGAAGTTCTGGAACACGAAACCGATGCGCGCCCGCTGCCGCAGAATGTCGCGCTCGCGCAGTTCGTAGAGCTTGCGGCCCTTGCGGCGGTAACCGACGAGCTCGCCGCCCACGCGCACGGTACCGGCGTCCACCTGTTCGAGGTGATTGATGGTGCGCAGCAAGGTGGACTTGCCCGAACCCGACGGGCCCAGGATGACCGTGACCTCGCCGGGACGGACCGTCAGATCGATGCCGGACAGCACCTCGGTACGACCGAAAGACTTTCGGATGCCGCGCAATTCGATCGCGTATTCACTCATCGCCGGTCCCTCTCGCGAAGCGCCGCTCGATAGAGAACTGAATGACGCTGAGCACCGTGGTCAGCAGGATGTACCAGGCGGTTGCCACCATCAGCATCGGCACCACGCGGCCGTTGCGGCCGTAGATCACCTGGACCTGATAGAACAGCTCGGCGATCGCCATGGTCGAGACGATCGAGGTGCCCTTGAAGAGACTGATCACCTCATTGGCGGCATTCGGCAGAATTCCGCGCATGGCCTGCGGCACCACGATGGTGAAGAACTGCCGCCGCCACGGCAGCCCGAGCGACCGCGCCGCCTCCCATTGCCCGGCGTCCACCGAGATGATGCCGGCCCGGATGATCTCCGCCGAATACGCCGCCTGATGCAATGCCAAACCGATGACGGCCGCACTGAATCCGCTGATCACGCCATTGGTCCGAAAACGCACGAACTCGGGGCCGAAGGGAATTCCCAGCGACAGTGTTTTGTACAGATAGGCCAGGTTGAACCAGAACAGCAGCTGCACGATCAGCGGAATCGAGCGGAACGCCCAGACATAGGTCCACGCGATCGCCTTCAGCACCGGATTCTTCGACAGGCGGCCGACAGCCAGCCAGACGCCGAGGAAGAACCCGAGCAGGGTGCCCCAGAAAGTCAGTTCCAGGGTCACTTTCAGCGCCGACAACACCGATTTCGCGGTGATGTACCGCGCGAACGTGCCCCAGTCCCAGCCCGGATTCGTGATCAGCCCGTGCGCGAACTGCGCGACCAGCACCAGCGCGACCACCGCCGTGACCCAGCGCCAGGGGTGGCGGGTGCGGACGACGGGCAGATCTCCGTCCTCGGCTCCGGTGGCCGCCACCGTCTGCGCGGATACCGCCAGGGTGCTCATGGACAACGACGATACGAAGCCCGGCACACCCTGTCGCCGGTCCGGCTCAGGCTGAATTCAATTGCGCCTCAATCGATTTCCTGGAAAGTGCGCGGAAATCACTGCGATGGAAGACCAGGGGCTCCGACTCCGGGCTGACGCTCACCCGGTGCACCCGCAGCAGCACCACGGCGTGATCGCCCGCCGGAACCTGCTCGTACACAGAGGTTTCCAGCCAGGCCGTCGCCCCCGCCACGAACGCGGCGTTGCCGTTCCCGCCCCGCAGCTCCACATCCCGGAACCGATCCCCGCGCTTGGAGCTCAGACCGCGCGCCGCGCTCTCCTGGTCGCTGCTGAGCAGACTCAATCCCAATCGGCTCGCCCGCTCCAGCCGCGGCCAGGTCTCCGACGAGTACTGAATGCACACCGACACCAGCGGCGGATCCAGCGATACCGGCACGAAAGTGCTGGCCACCAGCCCGTGCGGCGTTCCACCCAGCCGGGTGCAGAGCGCCACCACACCGCTGGGGAAGTGCGCGAAGGTCTTCCGGAGATCGGTCCCGTCGACCGGAGTGAGCGCGGCTGCCGCGCCGTGAATCGAGGTCAGGTCACCCATCGATCCACTCCAGCATCGGCGTCGGCGCGGCGACAGGGTTGGGCTCACGCCGATTACAACGACGAACCCCCGCCCGGCGGGTACCGGACGGGGGTTCGGGGTGCTGTGCGACCTACTTGGGCGCGACCACGTGGGGCTGGTTGATGGTGACGAAGTAGTTGTAGGCGGAGGCGATCGCGACCGGGGCGGTCACGAGCAGGTTGCCCGCGATGGTGCCCAGGAAACCGACGGTGCTCGCGCCGATGAAGCAGCCGGCCAGCGGGCCGACACCGAACATGGTGGCCAGCGGAGCCGTCGCGGCGGCGAAGACGACCGCGCCCATGGCGCAACCGACGGCCGCGCCGCCCAGGCCACCGACCAGGGTGCCGACGGTGGCGCCCAGGGAGATGGTGTCCTTCATGCGGTTCCAGGCGGCCTGCTCACGGTCGTAGTCCGACTTCCACGGAGCCTGGTCCTCGTAGGGCAGGTTGACGTCCTTGGCCTCGGTGACCGGCTTGTAGGTCGCGTGGTCCATGTCGTACTGCGGGGTCAGGGTCGCGGTGTGGTCGGAGATCTCCGCGGCGATCGGGAACTCGAAGTCGTCCACGCGGAAATTCAGCGGCATACCGGCCACGACGGTGCCGTCGACGGCCTTGATCTTGAAGACGCCGTTCTCGACGACCAGCGAGCCGGAATCGGTCCGGATGACGCTGTTGGTCTCGGAAGTGGTTGCGGTGTAATTGATCACGCCGTTGTCGGCGGCCGGAGCGGCGTTGACGGTACCGGCGGTGACGCCCATGGCAGCGGACAGCAGGGCCGCGGTCACGGCAAAAGTCTTGAAGCGCATTTCTCGGTTTTCCTCATCAGGCAGTCCGCGTAGTTGGACCGCATGATCGAAACGGGCCGACGCGAACGAAATATGTCGCACGGGTGCTCAAACGGTGAACTCTCCCGAATTGCGAAACCCGCCCGGCCGAATGACCGAGCGGGCTGTCCCGATGAGGTGATCGCTGATGCCTGTTGTGCCCCTTGCTCTCTAGTCGGACCGGGTATTACTTGGCCGGAGCCGGAGCGGTGATGTGCGGGCCGTTGATGGTGGTGAAGTACTGGATCGCGGCGGCGATGGCGACCGGCGCGGTGATCAGCAGCTGACCCGCGATGGTGCCCAGGAAGCCGACGGTCGCGGCGCCCACGAGGCAGCCGATGACCGGGCCGGCGCCGAACAGCGCGGCCAGCGGGGCCGAGGCCAGACCGGCGACACCGAAGCCGAGGACGCAGCCGACAGCCGCGGCGCCCAGGCCACCGACCAGGGTCGCGACGGTGGCGCCCAGCGCGATGGTGTCCTTCATGCGGTTCCAGGCGGCCTGCTCACGGTCGTAGTCCGACTTCCACGGAGCCTGGTCCTCATAGGGGAGGGCGACATCCTTGGCGACCGGCGCGTAGGTGGCGTGGTCCATGTCGTACTGCGGGGTCAGGGTCGCGGTGTGGTCGGAGATCTCCGCGGCGATCGGGAACTCGAAGTCGTCCACGCGCACCTTCAGCGGCATGCCGGCGACGACATTGCCGTTGGCGGCCTTGATGACGAAGTTGCCATTCTCGACGACCATGGAACCGGCATCCGTGCGGATGATGGTGTTGGTCTCGGAGTTGGTGGCGGTGTAGTTGATCACGCCGTTGTTGTCGGCGGCGGGCGCGGCGTTCACGGTGCCGGCGGTGACGCCCAGCGCGGCGATGACCAGCGCGGAAACCGCGGTGATGTTCTTGAGACGCATGTGTTTCGAAATTCCCTCGTGAGATGAGCGGTGTGCCCCGGGGAAACCAGATCTGGCGTTTCCCCGGGGCCCAGTGATGGAAACCGGCCTGTACAAACGCCACGTGGCAGCTTGGTTCCGGCGCGGTGAACCTTTGCCCATCGGTTGCCGAAAAGGCCTATTTGGGCGCGGTAAACGGCTGGTTGGTAGTGGTGAAGTACTGCACCGCAGCGGCGATCGCGATCGGCGCGGTGACGAACAACTGACCGGCGATGGTGCCCAGGAAGCCGACCGTGCTGGCTCCGATCAAGCAACCCGCCAGCGGTCCGACGCCGAACAGAGTGGCCAGCGGGGCCGTCGCCGTCGCGAAGGCGACGCCGCCCAGGACGCAGCCGAGTGCCGCGCCGCCGAGGCCGCCGACCACGGTGCCGATAGTCGCGCCCGCGGAGATGGTGCTGGTCAAGCGGTTCCAGGCGGCCAGCTCGCGGTCGTACTGCGTCTTCCACGGGGCCTGATCCTCATAGGGCAGAGCGACCGGCTTGTACACCGCGTGCGCCAGATCGGCCTGCGGCGTCAGGGTGGCCGTCCGATCGCTGATCTGCGCCGCGATCGGGAACTCGAAATCGTCGATCCGGAACTTCAATTCGGTGCCGGCGACGGTGGTTCCATTCGCCGCCTTGACCTTCAGCGCACCGTCCTCGACGACCAGCGAACCGGCGTCGGTGCTGACCACCGTGTTGCCCTGCTCGGTGACCCGGGACGTGTAGTTGATCGTGCCGTCGTCGGTCTTGGCCGGACCGGCGTACGCGGTGCCGGCGGTGACCCCCGTCGCCGCGACCAGCAATGCCGCGATCCCGGCGAATTCCCTCATCTTCATTTTCTTTACTGCTTCCACTGCCGAGAACTGAACTGTCGGCGGCAAGCATCTGTGAACCCCCTGTGAATCTGGAGGTTAAAAACCAGCTTGATTCGATGCTGGGGAAGTGAGGGAGATTACTTCGCCTTGGCGGCGGCCTTGGCCTGCTTCTTGAATTCCCGCACCTGGGTGAGGGATTCGGTGTCGGTGACGTCGGCGACCGAGCGGCGGGAGCCGTCCTCGCCGTACGCGCCCGCCGCCTCACGCCAGCCCGCGGCGGCCAGACCACGCTGTTTGCCCAGCAGGGCGAGGAAGATCCGGGCCTTCTGGTCACCGAAACCGGGCAGTTTCTTGAGCCGTTTCAGGACTTCCTTGCCGTCCGGATCGCCGTCGGTCCACAGGCCCGCGGTATTGCCGCCGTAGTTGTCCAGAATGTACTGAGCCAGCTCCTGGACCCGCCGCCCCATCGAACGGCCGTAGCGGTGAATGGCCGGCGGCGTGGCGGCCAGCTCCTCGAATTCCGCGGGATCGGCGGCGGCGATCCGGTGGATATCGAAGCCGCCCATGCGGTCGGCCAGTTTCCACGGGCCACGGAATGCGTGTTCCATCGGAAACTGCTGATCGAGCATCATCCCGACCAACAGCGCGAAATCATCGGTCGAAAGCAGCTCGTCGGCATCGGATTCCTGCGCAATACACAGCGTGCGGCTCACCATGCGTCGATCATCCCATTCATCTTGCGTTGCGGTGACGCGGGTCACGACTAGGCTCGGCATATGCCCGACACCATGGCTAATTCTTCAGTGCGAACCGTGCCGCAACCTGGTGCGGACTCAGGACTGCGACCGGACCGCTTCGACCGTGCCGGACAGGACCAGCTCGTCGACGTCCAGGATCTACAGGCAGCGCTGCCGGGCATCCGGCGCCTGCGGGCCTGGGCCCATGAGGCCCTGGCCACCCGCCCCGGCGAGAGCGCCGTCGACATCGGCTCCGGCACCGGGTCGGAGGTGCTGACCCTGGCCGAGCTGGTCGGGCCGACCGGCACCGCGCTCGGCGTCGAACCCGACCCCCACCTGCTGGCCGCCGCCGAACGCCGCGCCGCCCAGGCCGGCTCCACCGCCACCTTCGTCAGCGGCGACGCCTACGGCCTGCCCGTCGGCAGCGAGAGCTTCGACGTGGCGCTGTGCGAACGCGTCTTCCAGCACCTCACCGCACCCGCCCGTGCGGTCGGGGAGATCGCCCGCGTGCTGCGGCCCGGCGGCCGGGTCGTGGTGATGGACACCGACTGGGGCTCGGCCATCGTGCACCCGGGTGACCGCCACGTGGTGCACGAGGTGATCGAGACCATGATCGCGGGCACCACCAACCCGTACGCGGGCCGCCGCCTGTCAGGGCAGCTGGCCGCGGCCGGACTGGTCGTCGACGACATCGGCTCGCACGCCCTGATCCAGGACGGCAGCGTCGGCGCGGGGGCACTGGTCGCCCGGGTCGCGGATCGGGCGGTGGCGCGGGGCTCGATCAGCGAGTCGCAGCGCGATCAGCTGCTCGCCGACCTGGAGGCCGGCGCCGCCAGCGGCGACATCCACCTGTCGGTGACCATCTTCGCGGTGCTGGCCCACAAGCCGAACTGAAACAACTCGGGCGCGCATCGATTCGATG
>NZ_JBHWHH010000049.1:0-43484 GCF_042732555.1 Nocardia sp. NPDC059764 | reverse complement strand
CACCCGCCCCGATCCGGTTCAGGCGCGATTCGAGATCTGCTGAATGGCCCAGCTGTTGCCGTCGGGGTCGTCGAAGAAGGCAAACCCGTTGTTGTTCAACGGATCTCCCTCGGTGGTCGGCCCCGGCAGCACCTGGATGTCACTGACCTCGACACCCCGCTCGACCAGTTCGGCGTGGGCCCGCTTCAGGTCCGACACCACCAGCTGCAACCCCTTGAGGTAGCCGGGCTCCATCTTCGGGATGGCGCCCTCGCCGATCACGATCGAGCACCCCGACCCCGGCGGCGTCAGCTGGCAGATCCGGATCCCCGGCGCGGGCTGGGTGTCGTGGTCGACGTGGAATCCCAGCTTGTCGGCGTAGAAGTCCTTGGCGCGGTCCACGTCCGACACCGGGACGATGACCACTTCGAGTGTCCAATTCACGGCGGATCCTTCCGAATCGAGTGTTTCTCCCAGTAGTCGGAGCGACAGCACGGAAATCATCGTGAACGCTACCCCCGCGATCCGGCTCAGGCGCCGGACGTGCAACCGTGCACGACCACGGAGGCTCCGGCTCCCGCCCAGTCCCGGGCGACCCGGTCGGCGTAGCCGAGCGAGGATTCCCTGGCCCAGCCCCAGTGGCCGGACGACGAGACGGCCGCGGCCGCGCACTGGTTCATGAAGGTGATGACCCAGCCGCAGTCGGTGTAGCCGCAGCGGTTGTTGGCGGCGGTCGCGGCCTCCTGCCAGGTCGGGTAGTCCACGGCGATGGCGGCGTAGGTTCCGTTGTTGCCGATGGAGATCGCGCCGTGGTTGTAGGTGTAGGCGTTGGCGGGAGCGACCCAGGCGAGCAGGGCGACGCCGGTCATGGCCAGGGTGGTGACGAGCTTGTACATGGCTCGACAATGGAACCGGGCGGGCGCGCGGCCCAGTGCGCGACACCGTCAGGAGGGATGTCCTCGCAGGTCAGTGCGGTGGGACCGGAATTCCTGACCGGAACTCCCCGGCGCTCGCGATGCGAGCCGGGGCGCACCGTGATAGACCCGGTGCCGATCGCAGAACGAGTTCGACGAAACGGGGGGCCGATGCGACCGTTCGCGCGGCGAAACATGTTGGGACTCATGGCCGCCGGGGTGGCCGCCGGACTCGGCGGCGCCGGCGTGGCGCGCGCCCGGCCCGCACCGCCGCCGACGGTCGCTCCGCTCGGCGAGGACTTCCTGTGGGGCGTCTCGATGACGGGATTCCAGAGCGAAGGGCATGCGCCGGACAGCAATCAGTTCCGCTTCATGATGAAGTACGACGCCGAGCTGCGGGAGCGGCCGGATTCGGTGGACTTCCATACCCGGTACCCCGAAGATGTCGGGCTGGCCGGGGGCCTGGGCGTGCGGGTGTTCTCGACGACCATCGAATGGGCGCGGGTGCAGCCGCGCCCCGGGGAGTGGGACGAGGCCGGATTCGCCTTCTACGACCGGGTGCTGGATGCGCTCGCCGCCCAGGGCATCCGGCCGATGCTGGTGCTGAGCCAGTGGGTGCATCCCGGATGGGCGGCCGATCGCGGGGGCTGGCGGAATCCGGGGATGGTCGAGGACTGGCTGGCCAACGCGCGGAAGGTGGTGGAGCGCTATGCCTCCTGGGATCCGCTGTGGATCACGTTCGGGGAGGTCGGCAACTACGTCAAGTACGAGTGGGAGGACGGCGCGCTGGACATCGCCGAGATGCCGGTGATGCACGAGCGGCTCGCGCGAGCGCACAACGCGATCTACGACCACATCCATCAGGTGCAGCCGGGCGCTCGGGTCGGGATGTCGGTGCCGTTCTCGGCGGGGCTCACCGAATCGGTCTACAACCTGCCCGTGGTGGACCGCATCGCCGATCGACTCGACTACCTCGGCATCGTCCAGGCGTACACCTTCACCCCGCAGTCGCTGCTGGCGCAGTCGCCGCTGCGGTGGAGCAGTCCGGTCGAGCATCTCGTCCAGCCGGAGTCCATCTACTACGCACTGGACTTCTACGCGCGCCGCTACCCCGGGAAACCGTTGTACGTCACCGGCAATGGCATGTTCCTGATCGACGGGCAGCCCCGCGCGGACGGCTACTCCCCCGCGGATCAGCTGCGCGATACCGCCTACTGGCTGCAGCGCGCCCGGGCCGACGGCATCGACGTCATCGGCTACAACCGGTGGGGCCTCACCGACACTTTCGAATGGGGCACCTACGCACTGCGTTTCGGCCTCTACTCGGTCGACGTGCGCACCGACCCGGCCCTCACCCGCCGGGCCACCCCGGCCGCCGACGCCTATCGCGGCCTGATTCGCGACGGCGGCGTTCCCGCCGATTACCGCCCGGTCCGCGCCCTGGTCGACTGCAATCTCGCCGAGACGCCCGTCAGCTGCACCGATCCGTTGACTGTCCCGCGGTGACCGGCACTCACGGGCACAGCGCGGGCAGGTGGCGGCCGGGCAGGTATGAGCCGAGCTGCGCCGCAATGGAATCGCGGGTCAGTCCGCAGATGCGGTCGACGGCGTGGTCCGGGTTCAGGTCCCACATGCGCAGCACCCCGTTGTCGCCGCCGCCGATCAGATAGTTCGCCTTCGGATGGAAGGCGACCCGCCACAGTGACGAGGCGGGCGGGGTGATGGACTGCCCCACCGCCTTCGGGTGCGCGGGATCCGAGACCTGCCACAGTCGCACGGTCGAATCGGTGCCGCCGGTCGCGAAGTACCGGCCGTCGGCGCTGTAGTCCACCGCCGCCGTCCCGATACTGCTGACCGGCAACGGATCTCCCAGGGGCGCGATATCGCCGGGATCGCCGATCGAGTAGAACCGCACGGTCCCGCCGTCCCAGCCGACCGCGGCGATCTGATGGTCCGGGCTGACCGCCAGACCGGTCACCCCGTGCGGATGGTCCGCGTCGACCCCTCCCAGCGGCGCCCGGACACCCTCGGCGGTCAGCCCGTTCCACACCTGGAGTTTGTCGGTGAGCGAGACCACGACCCGCCCGTCCCGGCTGGCCGCCAACTGGATTCCGGTGTCGAGCAGCTTGCGCGACGGCGGCACCAGGATGGGCGCGCCGACCTTGACCGGCTGCGACGGATTCGAGTAGTCCCAGATCAGCATTTCGGGGACGGGCAGCGCGTGCGTCGTCGCCAGCAGCGGCCGGTCGTAGGCGAAGGAGACCGAGACCGCGCCGGCGAAGGTGGTGACCTCGACGGGCTGTGCGGGCGTGCTGATGTCGATCAGCGTCATCACCCCGTGCCGCAGCAGCGCGGTGTACCTGCCGTCGTGGCTGACGGCGGGCACGGGGTCCATGACCATGCCGGGCAGCTGGTAGTCGGGGCTCGCGATGGTGCCGAGTATCCGTGCCGCGGCCGGATTCTCGATATCCCAGATGTGCGCGTCCGCGCCCGGCGCGGCGGTCACCATGCGGCGGCCATCGGCACTGATCGCCTCGACCAACGGCGCGACCTGCCCGGCCTGCCCGGCAAGCACGGCGGTGGGCAGCGACCACCGCTGCACCACGCCGCCGCCGAGCCCGAGCGTGAGGTGCCGGCCGTCGCGGGCGAACGCCACGGTGGTCACGTTCGCGGTGCACCGGTGCCCGTCGTTCGTGGTGGGGCAGGTGGTGGAGTTGCCCGCGAGCGGCGATCCGAGCATGGTCGGCTGTGCCGGATCGGCCAGATTCCACAGTGTGGTGCCCGACGCGGTCACCGCCGCGAGGACCTTCCCGTCCGGGCTGAGGGCCGTCCCGGCCAGCATGTTCACCGCCGCGACGGTGAACGGCGCGGCCATCTGAACGGGGTTGTCCGCGTTGTCGATACGCATCAGGCGCACCGTGGTGGCGGCCGGGCCCGCCGTGCCGGTGGTCGCGAAGTCGGAGATCGCTACCACCGGAACGTCGTCCGCGATCGAGACCGTGATGGTGCCCGGAGATTCCGCGATCGGCGTCGGATGCGGGGCCTCCCGCCTGCCGTCCGCGCCCCACGCCAGCAGGGTCAGGACGCTCGACATCGGGCTGCTGTCCCGGCGGGCGAGGGTGATCAGGCTGCGGTCGCCCGCCACGAACGCCGCCCCGATCAGCTCGCCCTCGACCGGGAATCGGGCCGGAAGCTGTTTCGGCGCGGCCACATCCGAGACGTCCCAGAGCCGGGCCTCGCGGCTGTGGCCGACGGCCAGGGTCCGTCCGTCGTGCGACAGGTACGCCGACAGCACCGGGGCACCGGTGTCGATGGTCCGGATCAGTCGCGGATGCGCCGGGTCGGAGATGTCGCGGACGCGTACCTGCTGGTCCGGGCCGCCGGTGACCACCACGGTCCCCCGGACACTCACCGCGATGGACCGTTCCACCGGATCGGGGATCGGAGCCCCGACCGCGGCGATCGCACCGGACGCGGTGCGCTGCCACAACCGCAGCGCGTGATTGTCGCCCGCGGACAGGATCGCGCCGTTGTCGAGCTCGGTCACCTGCACCACGGTGCCGGGATGATCGACGAATGTGGTTGCCACCGGCAGGTTCTGGCTGGCGATCAGCCGCGACGTGAGGTCCGGGTCGTCGGGGCGCAGCCGGTGGGCCAGCACGTCCAACTGGGCCGAGAGCGTCGGATCGGTGTTCTGCAGCCGGTCGGCGTCGCTGAGGACGCTGCGGAAGAAGGCGTCGTCGCGTTCCCGGGCGGCATTGGTGGTCGCGAAGTAGCCCGCGACCGCCGCCACCAGCAGCACCACCACGCCCAGCACCATCCCGGCCCGGATGCCCCGCACCCGCCGCTCGGCGCGGATCGATGCGCCGAGGAATTCACCGCCCGTCCCGCTCAGCCCCCGCCGGTGTTCGCGTGCGCTCGCCAGGCGGCCCTCGCGATACAGCAGCGCCCTACTGCGTTCGGCCGCCAGCCATTCCGCGGCGTCGGCGACGAGCCGCTGCCGCACCAGGTGTCCTTCGCGGTCGTCGTCGATCCAGCCGCGCAGTCGCGGCCAGGCGTCGAGCACGATCTCGTGGGCCAGGGTCGCGGTGTCCTGGTCGAGGGTGACCAGCCGCGCCCGGACCAGGATTTCCAGGGCGGTGGCGGCCGCCTCGGGATCGGTGGCGCGGGCGATCAGCTCGTCGCGGGCCGGGCGGCGGCGGGTGTCGCGGGTTCCCGAACCGACATGCACCATGTGCGGCAACAGTTCCCGGGCCGCGGCCTGCTCGGTCTCGTCGAGCTTGGCCCAGGCCTCGTCGGCGGTGGCGGCCACCGAGCCCGCGACGCCGCCGGCCGCCCGGTAGCCCGCGAGGGTGAGCCGGGTCCCGTCGCGGCGCTGCCAGATCGCCTGCATCACATGGGAGAGCAGCGGGAGCACCCCGGAAGGGTCGGCGTCGGAGTTACCGCCGAGACCCTCGAGTTCGGTGCGGATGATCTCCGGCAGTCCGGCATCCAGTCTGAGCCCGGCCCGCTGGACCGGTTCGGTGATCACCGCGGTCAGCTCGTCGGCCCGCATCGGCCCCAGGATGAAGCTGCGGCGGGCACACGCCTCCCCCAGCGCGGGGTGCTCGAGACAGCGGGCGAAGAAGTCGGCGCGCACGCCGAGCACGACGGTGATGCCCGATTCGGCCCAGTCCCGCAGGCGATTCGGCAGTTCGCGTTCGGCCGGATCGGTGTCCGCGCCGACGAACAGCTCCTCGAACTGGTCGACGATCATCAGGCGCCGGGGCCCGGTCGCCGCCGGTTCGGCGGGCGGGCTGCCGGGCGTGCCGGTGCCGACCGACCAGTCCTCACCGAGCGACGGCACCAGGCCCGCCGCCAGCAGCGAGGACTTGCCCGCGCCGGAAGCCCCCACCAGCACGATGATCCCGCCCCCGACCCCGGCCGTGTCGCGCACGAGGGCGGCGAGCTCCCCGGTCACCCGTTCACGCCCGAAGAAGCGGTCGGCGTCCGCGCCGCGGTAGGGCTCCAGGCCCGGATACGGGCAGTCGGAGTCGAGATCCGGTGTCCACGAGGCGCATTCGCGCACCAGCCGCTGCCACTCCCGCAAGCTCGACAGTTCCGGGGGGACGGGCGCGCCGGTCTCGCGCGCCAGGTCGAGCAATGTCAGCAGCACCGGCCGCAGCGAATCGAACTGGGCGGGCACGTTCTGGCCGCGCCGCCAGGCGCTGATCCGCTGCACCCGCACCGCGCCTCCGCGCGTGTCCGCAGCGCGAGTCGCCTTCATCCGCTGATTGGCGGACCGGGCGACGCGTTCCAGGGTCGGGTTTCCGGCGTGCTCCCATAACAGCGCCAGTCGCCGGGTGAACAGCTCACGGGGTGGCGGTATCCGATCACCGGACGCTGTCATCACTCTCCCCAACGCGCGTTCCGCCAGTGCCGCAATCGATTTCGATCGCGGCCCCGGCCTACGCACCCAGGGTATCGCCCGAGGGCGTCACTCCGGCGAGTAGAAGGTGCCCTTGCCCGCGATGTGGGGGAGATCGGTGTCGATGGTGACCTCCACCCGCCCGGGGCCGGTCGGCAGCGTCTCCGGCACCCACAGCGCGTTGCTCGGCCCGAACGGCGTGCCGTCGCCCAGCGGAACCGGCGGGAAGCTGCCGCTCGCACCGGTATCCAGATTGCGCCAGCTCAGGGTCGCCGTCGCGCCGCAGCCCGGGTTGGGGATGGGCAGGAACGTGAATTCGGCGCGCACCCAGACGGTTTGCTTGCCGTAGTAGGTGTTCTGCGGATCGTGGAACGCCTGGATCTGGCCGAAACAGGGGAAGGCTCCCGACCCGGCGGTGTAGGCGGGGGTGAAGGTGGTGACCGGGTCGGCGGCGGCGGTGCCGGTGGCCGCGAACAGCGCGGCCGCGGCGAGCGGCAGGGCGAACAGGGGACGGATCCAGCGCATCGCGACTCCTCGAATTGATTACGGGGACAAACGAATGTCGGCGAGAACCCGGCCAACGCTACCGTTCACTGGTCACGGCGCTATCGGTCACTGCTCACGACGCTGCCAGCGGTGCGCGAATTCGCCCGGGGCGGGCGGCGGTCCGGGCAGATCGCCGGTGGCGGTGAGACCGTCGACGAGCAGGGCCAGCACGCGGCGGCGCAGCTGGGCGGTGCGTTCCGGATCCGGCAGCGTGACGGCGGCGCAGGCCTCGAGGATCAGGCCCAGATCGGCGACGGTGACCTCCGGGCGCAAGGTGCCGGATTCCTGTGCGCGGCGCAGCAGTTCGTCATTGAGCTCGGCGCTGCGCAGCACGTCGGGCAGGATCGAGTCGTCGGCGGTGAAGGTGCCGGCCAGGTGCACCGCCAGCGAGTGGACGTCGGCGTCGACGACATTGCGCAGAAACTCCACCAACCCCGCCCAGCCGTCGGGATTCTCCAGGGCCGCTTCGGCTTCCGCGTTGTAGCGCCGCAACCCGCTGTAGCAGAGGGTGCGCAGCAGGTCCTCCTTGCTCGGGTAGCGGCGGTAGAGCGCGCTGATGCCGACGCCCGCGCGCTCCGCGACGGCCGAGATCGGGGCCTTGGGTTCGGCGAGGAACACGTCGCGGGCGGCGGCCAGGATCAGTTCGTCATTGCGCGCGGCCTGGGCCTTGCGCCCGGGCAGGGCCCGCTGAGCTGAGGTTTCGGCTGTTTTCGACATGAATCGAGAATAGCACTTGAACGGAACGATCCGTTCCGTTATGGTTTGAACAGAACGAAGCATTCCGTTCCACAAAGGAGAGAATGATGAACGCCCAGCCCACCACCGCGATCCGCCCGTTCCGCATCGACGTCCCCCAGGCCCAGCTGGACGATCTGGCCGACCGCCTGCGCAAGACCCTGTGGCCGAACGAGCTCCCCGGTGTCGCGGACGCCTACGGCGTCACCAACGACCGGGTGCGCGGGCTGGCGAAGTACTGGCTGGAGGAGTTCGACTGGCGGGCACTGGAGGCGAAGCTCAACGCCTACCCGCAGTTCACCACCGAGATCGAGGGCGAGGACATCCACTTCCTGCACGTGCGGTCCGCGCGGGCGGACGCCACCCCGGTCGTCCTCACCCACGGCTGGCCCGGCTCGGTCCTGGAATACCTGGACGTGATCGCCCCGCTCACCGAGCCCGAGGACGTCAAGGCGCCCGCCTTCCACGTGGTCATCCCCTCGCTGCCGGGCTTCGGGTTCTCCGGCCCGACCCGGTCCACCGGCTGGAGCCGCTACCGCACCGCCGGCGCCTGGGTGGAGCTGATGAACCGGCTCGGGTACGAGCGTTTCGGCGCGATCGGCAATGACGGCGGCTCGATGGTCTCCCCCGAGATCGGCCGCATCGCCCCCGACCAGGTGGTCGGAGTCCATGTGACGCAGCTGTTCTCGTTCCCGTCCGGCGATCCGGCCGAGATGGCCGGCCTGTCCGAGGAGGACATGGCGGCGCTGGCGCACCTGCAGTGGTTCTACGAGAACAAGATGGCCTTCAACACCCTGCACAGCCAGCAGCCGCAGACCATCGCGTTCGCGCTCGCGGATTCGCCGGTGGGCCTGCTGGGTTGGAACGCGCAGCTGTTCAGCGAGGGCCTGGACGATGACTTCGTCGTCGGCAACACGGCCGTCTACTGGCTGACCGGCACCGCCGGGTCGTCGCTGCGCTTCTACTACGAGGACGCGCACGCCGAGCAGCCGCAGGGCCCGACCACCGTGCCGACCGGGCTGGCCATGTTCAAGGGTGACTTCCAGTCGATCCGCCGCTTCGCCGAGCGGGATCACAAGAACATCGTGAGCTGGCATGCGTACGACGTGAATTCGTCCACGTCGACGAGCGCCAATGACGCCGCCGGGCACTACGCCGCGCACGAGGCGACCGACGTGCTGGTCGCCGACATCCGCGAATTCTTCGCCGGTTTGCGCTGATTCGCCTCCGACGGGCCCGCACCCCCAGGGTTGCGGGCCCGTCGCATGTCTGGACCCACGCGCATGTTCGCGAGACGCGCGGCGATGTTCCCCGGCGGCTCCCGTTGATGTACTTATTTCACCTTCGCAACAACGAATAACCCGAGGTGAGAGACATGAACATCGCCCTTTTCGGAGCCACCGGAACCGTCGGCCGCCACGCGGTCACCCAGGCCCTCGCGGCCGGGCACCAGGTCACCGTCCTGGTTCGCGATCCGGCCACACTGACCGTCACCCACGAGCGGCTGCGAGTCGTCACCGGCGACGTCCTGGACCCCGCCGCGGTCGAGCGCACCGTCCTCGGACAGGACGCGGTGATCGTGGCGCTGGGCGCGGGCCGCAAGGGCGTGGTGCGCGCCGAGGGCACCCGCCACATCATCGAGGCCATGAACCGAACCGGCGTGAAGCGGCTGATCTGCCAGTCCTCACTCGGCGTCGGCGACAGCGCCGGCAACCTCAACTTCGTCTGGAAGTACATCATGTTCGGCATGCTGCTGCGCTCGGCCTTCGCCGACCACGTCCAGCAGGAGCAGTACGTACTGGCCAGCGATCTGGACTGGACCATCGTGCGGCCCAGCGCCTTCACCGACGGCCCGGCCACCGACGACTACCGCCGCGACTTCCCGGGCACGGAATCCGGCCTGAAGCTGAAGATCTCGCGCGCCGACGTGGCCGGATTCCTGGTCGAGCAGCTCGCCGACACCACGTATGTGCGTCGCACGCCGGGCATTTCGCACTGAGCCTTTTTCATCCTCGTTCGGATTGAATCTCGCGGTCTTGCAGGACGTGGATGGCCTTGGCCAGCGGACCGGCCTTGTACGGGCAGCAGCGTAGTTTCTGCAGCACCTTCCAAGTTTTCAGCTGCGCGTTCGCGCGTTCTCCACGGCCGCGAAGCCGCGTGTGAGCACGGTTTGAGTTCTTCTGCGATGCCGGTTTGCCGCGGCCCTTGTACGGAGTGGTCAGCCCCTGGACTCCCTGATATCCCTTGTCCGCCAACATGATCAGACCACACCGTTCGAGTTCGTGCAGGATCTGCCAGATCCAGGCGGCCTTGCTGTCGTGCACGCTGCCGGGTAACGCGCCCGATACCCACACGATGTCTCCGTCGGGGGTGGCGATGACCTGCACGTTCATCCCGTGGCGGCGGTGTTTGCCCGAATAGTAGGGGCGGTCGGCTGCCACCCGGTCGATCGGGATCAAAGTGCCGTCCAGGATCAGGTAGGCGTGCCCGTCGATTCCGGCCTGCCGCAACGCCGATCGCAGCGTCGGCGCTCGGGCCGCGAGCAGCTCCACGGTCTCCTCGACATAGCGCCACGCGGTGGTCGTCGACACCTCGAATCCGGCTGCGAGGTCACGGAAGGTTTCGCCTTTCCGCAGGTGAGCCAGCACGAGCAGGGCCTGACGGGCCGGGTCGAGTTTGCGCCAGGACGAACCGATCACGCGGCGGTGCCGGCGAATCAACCCGGCGACGAAGTGGAGGGTCCGGCGTGACAACGACAGCGCGGAACGGTAGAACAACACAGAAGCCCCTGGTCGTACGGTGATCTCAGCAATCCCGCTCTACCAGGGGCTTCGTCTATCCACCGGGCTACACGCCGCACCAAACACCAACAGCCACAACAGCATCCATCACGGATGAAAAAGGCTCAATGAAAGTCTAATGCAGCATTTACAAATGCAACAGCGCCATCAAGATCAGCACACATGATCTCATCCCACCGGGCATTCTATCGCGCGGAGAACGGTCCGACGGATGCTGTTGGTCCGCATGAACTCCGTCGGCCGTTGTGCCGGTAGGCGGTTCGTGCTTGTCCTTGCCTTTCAACTCAGCGACTGGACATGCGGCCTGAATGTGAATACTCACGCTTCTTTTGTGTCGTCAGGACGCGCATTGCCTTGAGGTTTCGAATTCTTCTTCCACTTTTCGATCTCTTTCAGAAAATGATCATACTCTTCGACAACCGGCCCATCGATTGGAATTCTTCGCCACCACCAGGCCATATTGTAGTCTTTAAGTTTCGCTTTCCACGCGATCCACAATTTTGAATCTTCGACAGTAATCAATTGATAGATCTTGTCATATCGATCAATCCAGTCAGTAACTCGATCACGAAGCGGATCATCGATGTTTTCGACAACTTCCGCTATTTGGTCCCGAGCCCGAAGCATTCTCACCATACTCTCGGCCGAGAAGGAGTTCCAACGAGTTTCAGGCTCCGATATCGAATCGCCGAGCCAAAGAACACCTAGCGCCCACGACAATAGAATCCAATCCGCAGACTCTTGTGAACCACGGTACCCTGAGTACACCATGGATGTCAGTCGAACGAAATCCTCTTCGCCCAGACAATCCAACGCATCCCAGCCTGGCATCGAGCTCGCGATATTCTGGAATGCCGTCCCAGCGATAATGTCTTTGCGCACGGGAATGGACGCTATAACTTCATCTCGATGGTTGATGAACTCATTTTCCCCATTTGGAACGACAAATGAATTCAGAACCTTGCTCAGAATCTCTCGCTCCTCGAGAGTGACGGGAATTCTCCACCCCCGCAGAGTTCCGGCCAGAGTGTCTGCGCACAGCTGCCATTCTCCTCCGTAGTTCTCTATCCTCAGAATCTCAACCAAATTGGGAGGCAATCGCTTCTCAAGACCGTCCAGCAACCTCGCGAGCAAACTATACGTCTGCGAAGCCTTCATCATACCCTCGTTTCAACTGAAAGACTCACCGTTACCCAAGTTCACGCAACGGCTGAGGATTGCCGTCATCGTCATTTCTCATAACTGCCTTGCCCTTGGAATCTTTGCCGCCTTGCGGTATCGCGCTGACGACTTTACCATCCAGTTCTAGCACAACTACGACATCGACACCGTCGCGCCTACCTTCGACTAGCCAGCGATCCTTCGGCTGTTTCTCGGTTCCAAGTTGATACACTGGAATGGCATCGGGGTTGCGGGCAATGTCCAAAACTACGTCCTCAATCTTAGACTCGTCCCAACCCTCGGGAAATACGTTCTTTCCCGGCTCGGCACTCTCGAAATGATGGCCGCCACCCGTGTGATCACCCCATAGAATATGTGTCATTTTGGACCCAATTTGGATCTTCTCAGGATCGACGTCCGACTTTACATCGTCCCATTTATTGGGCTGCCGCACCGCGGGTTGCGATGGCTTGGATTTCTGCTTTTCTTTCTCGGCCTTTTGCTTTTCCTGGGCATCGAACTCGTCCCAGCCTGAGCTACTTGAAGAGGTTGCCCCTCCCTGTTGCTGCTCCCAAGCGTCCCAATCGTCTTGCCACGCCGGCCGGTCGCCGCTGGAGCCAGAACCAGCATTTCCATTGACCTGCGCTTTGAAGACTGCCTGGGTCTCGGCAGTGACTTTGGAACTATTGTGAGCTGTCGTAGCGTCATCGGAGCCACGGCCGAGCCCTACTGGATCGCTGTCAGCACGCCGATCAGGTATGGCCGCATCATGATCGAGCTTGTCTGGTGTACGTCGGGGGACCGACGCGCCGACCAGCGGATCGCGGCGGAACGGGTTTAGCATCAATCCGTTGGGAAGGTCCGGATTTCCTGTTCTTCCGGTTATTCCGTTAGGAGCGGCCAGCTTCTGCGGTATCTCGCCGATCCCGTTGGAAGGTTCTTTGGGTCCGGGAAATTCGATTCCGCCTGCCGGGAAATCAGGAGGGCCAACTGGCGGACCGGGAGGCTGATCCTGCACCGGGTCGGGTCGGGTGGGTTCTGGGGTTTGGTCGGCATCTCCGGTTGTGTGGGTGGGTTCGTTCTTGGGGGCCTCGGCCTGGGGTTTGGGCTGTGGGGCTGGTTCGTCGGCCTTCGGCTGTTCAGTTCGTCCGCCAGGCTGAGTGGTGTTCGGCTTTTCCACCGACGGGCCGGTGCCGTCTGTTTTCGATACGGGAACATCGACGTCCGGGAGGCGGGAGGTGATCTTGTTGATCTTCAGGGCGAGGCCGGCGCCGTCGGTTCCGACGGTCGTGATGAGGTTCGACACGACAATTCCGGTGGCGTAGGACCAGTCGCCGCGGGCCCACTCGTCCCAGGCGATCAAGTCCTTGCCGAGGGCCTTCCAAGTGTCCAGAACACCGGGACCACCCTCACGACCCAGACCGACCAGCGATCCCATCCCGTAGAGAGAATCCATCCACGCGTTCTCGACACCCGGACCACCGATACCGGCCTTTGCTCCGGCATCCTTGACCGAATCCCACACCGGACTCACCAGGCCGGCACCGAACGAGACCGTGTTCTCCCAGAAACTCTTCTCCATGAACGGATCCGGAGCAGGCGCCTCTTTCTGCCGGTGATACTTGTCGACCGGGTAGAGGTATTCGCCCCTCCAATTCAGTGCAGCAAGCCCACTGGTTCCATCCGAATAGTTGACACGAACATACTTCGCCGGTTCCGCATTACTCAGCGGGGAAACGAGTTCGGGCCGAGACGAGATGTAGATGTCGACCGGATTTCCGTCCGGATCGATTCCATGAAGCATTCTCGGAGGTGCGGGACTCGCGGGAACAAGCCCCGGCACAGAAGGGTCAGACACGGTCAGCGAGTCACCCGAGACAGTTTCATAATAGTTCGGCGATGCGATCAGGTAAGGTGCTTGCCCCGGGATCGTTACGATGATCGATTTCGCATCGGCTGTGACCTCGAGGATCGTCCCACTCGGAAGCTCCATCTTCTCGCCGGCCGCTTCGGGCATCCGGTGCTCCATAGCCGTCGTGTCCTCAATACTGACCAACGGGAACGGCTTTTGTTCCGGAGGCGGCGGATCGACATACAGAGTTTTGAACACGCCCGAACCCACCGGACTGCCAGCGGGACTCGCCGGAAAACCAACGGGCACGTCCTGAACACTCGGCACCGGCCGCTGAGGCTCCGCCGACGAAGGCACCGGAGGCAATACGGGATTCGAGTTCGGTGAACCGCCCGACGGTTCGGTCTGTGGTGGTTTCTCCCCAACCGGCTGTGAAGGTTGTAGCTGCTGGTCCTGTGGGCGCGTCGCCTGTCCGGGGTTCGGCACGGTTCCCGGTGTCGGGATCCGATATCCCTGGTCATCAAGCTGCGAGAAGGCGTCGGGGTCGGCGACGAACGCTGACCCGGGCAGGACCACGTCGGGTATCTGATCGGTGCTCAGTGCCGCAGTGCTGGAAAGCATTTCACGAACCGACGCGATTCGCTGGAAAGCGCTCAGCGCACCAGCCTCATTCCGTACATTGAGGGTGATAGCCCGGGGAGCTCGACCGCTGGTGCTCTGCTGTCGACCAGTGCCTGCCGCAACGGCGGGGGAGATACTCGACAACCACTCCGGCCCAAAACCAGCGCGGGTCGCCGCAGTTGTCACGACAGATCCTTTTCGTCGCCTGAACCGCGGGCCTGGGAGATACGATGACGGAGTTGGTATACGAGACCGGCGTACGCGTCTGTCTTGCTAGGCGCCTCCGATACCAATCCCCGGGGGTGAGTAGCAGACCAGAGCCCTTCATCGGTTTTCACGTAGTCCGAAGGGGGCTGGTGGTTGCCGAAGCGGATAGATTCGACGATTTCCTTGTCGGGCATCGGGTATCAGGGCCTTCCAGAGGTGAGCACGGGGAAGATCCCGACACCCTCGACAGGGCTCGGGACCTGAGCAGGTGGGTAGGTGGGTCCCGCCGCCGATCGAGGGGGACATCTGGGGGCGGGACCCGTTGCACCCCTATGTGGCTGGTGTTCTTCATGCGGTGACGGCCGCGGCTCGAGCAGAATGTTCGGGTGATGGGGCGTGTGCCGGGCCAGGGTGATCTGCTGCGGTCGACGGTTGAGTTCCGCGCGGGCAGGTGAGAACTCGATTTACGCTGTGCTGCACCGCGAATGCGGGTGGTTGTTCCCAGACGAGATGTTCGGCGACCTGTTCACCGATATCGGCCGTCGCAGTGTGCCGCCGATGATCGTGGCGGTGGTGTTGGCGTTGCACCGGATCGAGGGGTATTCGGATCGGGAAGCCGTGGAACGGTTCGCGTTCGACACGCGCTGGAAGTACGCCGCTGGCGGCCTTGCTTTCGAATGTCCCGGGGTCGTGCACACGGTGCTGGTGGAATGCGCGCGAGGCTGGCCCGCTCGGATCGGCCGAACCACATTTTCGATGCTGTGCTCGATGTCGCGCGCGAGGCCGGGCTGGTGGGTCGGCGCCGGGTGCGACAAGGCTTGTTCGACACCAGCCACCTAGGGCCTATTACGCCGTCTTGACACGTGCTCTGGCGCTTTCCTTCATGCGGTTGCCCTGGTTGATGCGGGCGATACGTTGCGCCGTGTGGACGTCACCGACGTTGTTGAAGTTGAAGACATCTCCGCCGCCGGTCCTTCCCGGGACGCGGCCGGGCAGGACCAGGTCTCCGGGCCGCCAGGAGGGCACCGGCTGTGATCTCGAAGGAGCCATCGTGTGCCTCTACTGCTCGAGGCGCTCGAGGCGGGCGCGGATGTCGGCGAGAGCGTTGACGATCGTATGGTTGTCCAGTTGCGGCCAACCGGCGTACTGGCCCGTGTCGCGCTGGGCTTGGCCGCACAGCTGTTCGCGGATGTCTTTGACATCGCTGCCGATCGGGCCGCAGAAACCGGCGATGAAATCCTCGATTTGTTTAACTTCTGCTGCGCTCATGGGCGCGTCCTCTCCCTCGATGAGAGCCTGGACATCGCGGCGGAACTCGTCCATGTCGATGCCGGCGGGGTCGATCTTGCCTTCGCTGCTGTATTCGCGGTGGGCGACGCAGTCGGAGGCAGCGCGGTCGAGGCGGCGCAGGATGGCCGCGCAGCCGCGTTTGTAGGCGTCGAGTTGCGCTGGGGTCCAGTCAGTTCCGTCACCGCAGGATACCGCCTCGATGCCGATTACGTGATAATTGGCATTGTTGGTAGGCCAGCCGGGCCAGGAGCCGCGGCCGGCGTGCCAGCACACGCCAGCCGCGATGACCCGATAGGTGCCGTCACGCTCCAGAACCAGCTGAGCCAGTGGCCCTTCCAGGCCGGGACGGCCATATTCGACTACTTGCCAGTCGTTTTCGCTGCCGCCCGCGGTGTGGTGGCAGAGCACGCCGCGGATGTCGGCGAAGTCGCCGTGGCCGCGGTCGCGCCAACCCTCATGTTCGATGACGCACAGGCCCGCTTCGCGCAGGACGTCCGCGAGCCAGATGGGATCACCGGTCCAGGACATAATGGGACCTCTCGCTGTTCAGCTTATGCGGACAAAGGTGCCAGTTCCGGCCTGGATGGTCGATTCCCAGCCGGCGAAGCCCGCGGTGCACTTCGCCTGGACGGATATCTGGTCGCCGCCCGCGAGATCCGCTGTGCCGGAGATGATCAGGACTCCCGAGTTGCCGCTCATCGTCCCCGATGTCGCGACGAGCACTCCGTTGACCATCAACTGGGCTTCCTGGGACGGGTTATTGGTACCTCCGGCGAAGGTCACGTTCGCGACCAGGGCGGCGCCCGCTTTCGCACCCTGAATCTCGAGCGCGTTGCCAGTGACCACCGAGCCGGGATATCCGATGGTTTCGGCGGTCCAGTCGGGGACCTCAGTCATGGCGGCGGTCATCTTCCGGGTGCCGTTCTTGGTCATTCCCGAGGCCTGGAAGGTCTGGCCGCCGATGAATAGGAGCGACATCAGGAAGTCACACCCCTGAGGCTCGCCTGGAGCCCCTTGCCCGCGGGATTGTCCGCGGTGGTGATGTGGACCGTGATCCGTTCACCTGCCGCGAAAGTCCAAGGACCACCGGCGGTTACCGTTGTGTCGAGGGCATGGCTGGTTGCCGCGATGGTGGCGGCGGTGCCCGCGATGGCGGTTCCGTTGCGGCGCAACTCGACGACGAGATTGCCAGTGCCGGCGGTCTCACCACGATAGGTGATCGAGCTGATGGCGACGTTTCGCTCGATGCGCAGGCCCTCGGGCATCACATTGCCCGGACCGGTGGCCCGATTTCCGTTGTGCGACTTGAACGCGATGTCATAGACCTGCCCGGCAGCGGTCGGCGTGCGGGAGTCGGTCAGGCGCGAGTCGGAGGTCGCTACGGCGGCGAGGGTGGTGCGTGCCGTGACGGCGTCGGCGGCGGTCAGCAGCGAACGGCCGAGCGTGGTCGCGTCGGAAATCTGCGCGACCGCGTGCGTATGGGCTGTCGGGGTGCGCGCGTTCGCAAGGCGCGGGTCATCGCCGGCGACCGCGGTGGTGGCGGTGCTGCCGATGGTCGGCGCGAACGTTGCGGGCTTGCCGGTGATGCCGGCCCAGTCGGTGGCGCCGGCGGGCCCGCGAATGACGATGCCCTGACCATTCGGCGTCCAGCCGCCCGCCGTGGCGCGGTAAACGTACAGCAAGCCATCGGCTTTGACGACATACTGCGCGCCGTCCTGAGGCGCGGCGGGCAGCTCCGCGTAAGTGGCTGCCTGGCCGTCGATCTGCAGCCCAGCACCGCGCTCGCCGCGCACAACCGCGTTCCCGGGAGTGGCGGGCACGGGCGAGACGAGAGTGAGATCGACCAGTCCGGTCGAACCGGCATCCGGGTTGGCCGAGTCGGGACCGGCGGTGTATTTCGGAACCGCGAAGCTGAACGGCTCCAGGGGAATCGGCTGACCGTCGTAGTTCAGGTCGAAGGACACCCGCCACGTCCAATCCTTCGGATTGGTGTCATTGCCGGGCGCGACGAGTCGGATGCCCCGCTGACCACGCCACGTCAGATAGCCGAACTCGTCCAGTTCACACACATAGTGTTCGGGAAGCTGCACGTAGGTGGCGGGTGCCGGTTGTGCGCCCGCGACCAGGACTTTCGGTGCGTCCGCGGTGAAAGTGACGGTACCTGCGAGCGGCGGGAACTCGGGCAGGTCACCGATATCGGGGCCGTCGGCGGTGTTCGCGAGGTAGCGTCCGACGACCTTGCCGTATTCGAGCGGGGGCAGATCGGCCATGGATCAGTGCCTTTCGTGGGGAGGTCAGGAGGCAGCGGGCGCGGTGGCGAGCTGCACGGTGAACGTCTGGCCGGCGGTGACGGCGAAGCTGGTGCTCGCGGTCAGGCTCACGGCCTGCGCATCGGTCGAGGGGCCGGTGGCGACCACCGTTCCTTCAACGATGATCCGAATGGTCGGCTCCGGATCCACCGGCGACGGATCGGGGGCGGGAGCAGCGCCCGGGTATCCGGCCCGCTCGGTGGCCCAGTACGGGGTTGTTCCGGGAGTGTCGGATTCGGCGGGAGGAAACGAAACGGGGTATCCATTCGCGGATGTCATCGCGAGATCACGTCCTTTACGGGGTGATGGGTATGCGATCCGGTGCGGTCGATCAGACCGGCAGAGCCCGGACCTGCAGATGGGAGTAGTTGTCGAACACCGAATACGTGCCGTCGCCTTCGGTTCGGCGGATCAGCACATAGAGGGTGATCGTCTGGTTCGCGGGCACGATGCCCTGTGTCGAACCCGGCTGCAGGGGATCCTTGAACGTAGGGGTGATGGTCACGAAGGCCATGCGGGCGACCCGGTGCCCCCATCCGAATCCGACCATTTCGCCGTCCGTACCGCCGATCCGCACCTCGACATCACATCTGGTCGGTTCCGACGACACGATCGCGACGCCTTCTACCCACGGCCGCCACGCCGTGGGCTGCGCCGGAATCGTCAGTACAGCGATGACCTTCACCGGCTCTTTGAGGTTCTGAGCGGCGAGGAACTGACCGGAGCCGATCACCCATGGCCCGTGCGGGCGCGGGTTGGGCACCGGCCGGAACTTCTGTGCAGCGGCGTCCCAGGCGAGAATGTGATCGTCACCAAGGGGTTGCGTGCTGTCGATCAGTACATCGGCGGAGTCCTGGATACGGCCTGCCGCCCCCGGGTCACCGATGTCTCCGGTCTCCCCGCGCGGGATGGTCAACACCAGGTGCTGTCCGGGTGCGGTGCCTGTGATCTGGGCGCTGGCGGCCGAGCCGGTCGCGCCGGCGACCGCCGACGCGGTCAGGACATTCGGTGCGCCTCGGCGACCCTTCGCTTTGAAGGCGTCCGCGAAGGCGATGAACTCCATTCCGGTCCAGTAGTAGATCGCATTGGCCGCGACCACACGCCACGCCTTGCGGGCATCCGCGGTGGTGAGCCCGAGTGCGGTCAAGGCCGGCACGTCGGCGATGTCACCCTGCCACAGCCAGGGCCAGGCCGGATCGCCTTCTGCCCCAACGGGCCCGGCCGGTCCTTCGCGCAGCTCGATCAGCGCCTCGCGATCGACGATGTCGAAAGGGTTCACGGTGTACGGGAGGCCGATGGAATCGGCCACGCCGCGCATGGTGATCATGACATCATCTGCGTAAACGACTGTGTTCTCGTTGTTTTCGTTGGTCATGATGCCTCCACAGGGCGGGCCTGGCACAGGAGATACGAGCTGCCCCTGGCGTAGTCGTAATTGGAATTGCCCGCATTGCGGCGCAGCACGACGAACAATGTCACCGGCTGACCGGCCGCCACGACACCCACATTGCCGGCAGGAGTAACCCCGCGAGCCCCATAGAAGGGCTGGATCCGGACGCGAGTGTAGGTGCCGCTCGGGAACCCCGCGCCCAGACCGACGATCGGTCCCGACTCCGAACCGATGCGAACCTCGGCGTCGACGCGGGTCGTGTATTCATTCCAATTCTCGACGGTCCGGATCATCACGCCGCCGGTGGCCATCGGTCGCCACGCCGTGTCCTGGGCGGGAACCCTCAGCTGGGCAATGGTCTTGAAGGCGGCCGAGATATTCGACTCGCTCGGCGCGAAGGCACTACCGCCATCCCAGGCCTTGTCCTCCACGACCGACCACGGTCCGCGGAAACCCGGGTAGGCGCGCGGCTTCCATTTCCCGGCCGCGGCATCCCAGATCGGAACCGCCCGATCCGGATGCGGACCGTCGGCGTAATCGGGTGCCTGGCTGATGGGACCCGGCCCGCCCGGCTCGCCCTTCCGGCCCTTGATTCCGCGCGGGACTGTCAGATTCAGCGTCAGGTTCGGCGCCGTGCCGGTGACGGTGACCTGCAATTCCGAACCCACGGGACCGGTCTCGACGGTGCCGATGGTGACGGTGCAGGTATTGCCGTCCGGTCCGGGCGCGCCGAAAGCCTCTGTGAAGGAGTCGAATCCGGTGCCGTTCCAGTACACGAGGGCACCGGTGGCACGAATCCGCCACGCCTTGCCCGCGTGCGCGACCGTCAGTCTGGTTGCCAGGGCGGTGAGCGCGGCCTGATCGGCGATGTCGCCCTCCCAGCGGAAGGGCCGGGCCGCTTCACCGGCGGGTCCGGCGGGCCCGGTGACTCCGGTCATCAGTTCCAGCGCGCCGTCGCGCGGTGTGCCCTGCATCGATTGCAGGACGCCGCGAGTACCGATTCCCTCATCGATACCGCGAATCAGTGTTGATGCGAAATATTCGCCTACGGTTGACATTTCACCTCATTCGATGGGTTCGGCAAAGACGACCAGGGATGCGCCGGAGTTGTGGAACCCGATCTTCGCGCCACCGCCATTGGTGCGCTCCGCGCCGACGACCAGATTCGCCGTCTGCCCCGCGGGGACCACGGCGAAATCCGAGGTCGGCGACAGCGCTCTGGTCGATGCGCCGTCGCGATAACAGGGGACGAGCGGGCTGTAGAGCCAGACTCCGGACGACGCAGCGGTCGCGGCGACGATCACGCCTTGCGAATTTGTCAGGCGCACAGTCACTTCCACCGCCTGCTGGCCGCTGACCTCCGAGAATCCGAAGAAGTGGCCGTACACCAGCGGCCGCCAGGCGAAAGGCTGCGCGGGGATGGTGAAGATGCCGCCCTCGAGACGGGCCGCCGCGGCGACCTGCTCGCCATTGAAATCTTCCTGGAACCACGACCACGGACCGGTGCCCAGCGGAGCGGGCGCGGACCGGAATTTCCGGTTGGACCGGTCATAGGAGAAGAGCCCGCCGTGCGACGGACCCCTGCTCACTTCGTAATCGGGCGCGTCGATGATCCGGCCCGACGCACCGGCGGGGCCCTTGGGGCCGCGCAGACCGGCAGGCACTGTCACCTTCACGGCCTGCACGGCACCTGTGCCGTCGATTTCCACGGCTGGCTCGGTCAGGTGCTCCTGGTGGACAGTGGCGTCGACAGTGAGCGTGTTCGGCGTGGCGGGCGGCCCGAGCGGACCGACCGCGGCCGGTGAATGCTGCCAGGCCGTACCCGTCCAGACGTCCATTCCATCGTTGTCGAGCCGATGCCACCAGGAGCCGCGATCCTCCGCGCCCAGGCCGGTTGGCCGGGCTGCCACATTCGGGATCTCGCCGATCTTCCGAAAGGTGGTGCGGGGACGGCCACGTCGCCCCTGCTCACCCGCCGGTCCGGCTGGAAGTTCCAGATCGGCGGTCTCGTCGGAGATCTCGACGGTCGCGGTCAGGATGGGTACCCCGGCAGTGTCGTGCTCACGTCGGGCGGTGAGGCGGGCGGGAAAACTGGTATCCGCCATGGTTTTTCACTCCTCGATAGGCGAGTCAGAAGATGAGCAGATCCAGGTCTGCGCCGACATCGGTGGCCAAATCCTTGATGGCCGAGGCGAATCGACCGATCCGCTGCCAGGCCTTGACGACCGAGTCCTCTTCGTCGGAACCGTCGCCGACGGTGATCTGCCAGACGGCCGGCGTCGTACGATCGTCGGTAAAGGTCAATTCGGTCACGTAGTCGGTGAAAACGTGCTCACCCAAGGCGAATCCGATTTGATCGCCGAGCCCGTAGTCGCGGCCGAGCAGGTAGGGGGCGTTGTCCTCGATGGTCACCTTGTGGCTGGTGTAACCGCGGGTCAGGTGGAGGCCCTGACGGGCGGCGACCAGGCCGTCCAGGTTGAACGCCTTGTCGCTACCGGTGATGTAAAGCTCGCGGAAGGCATAGGGTCCGGCGCGGCGGGCTCGCTCCATGTCCCGGTACACCATCCAGGCGAGGAACACATCGTTGAGTTGACCTCGGTAGAGCCAGCCCAGTCCGATGAGCGACAGCAGGCCCTTGATGACGACTTCGATGCCGGCGTTCACCCATCCGGGAGAACGACCGCCAACGATGATGTCGGTGGCTGTCGGCTTGTGCAGCGCGATTTCGGATGCGCCGATGCCGGAGTATTCGCCTTCGAAGTACCACACCCACGGGAAGTTCTGGGTGGTACCGAGCTTGCCTTCCTGCCCGTACACGGCCTCGTATTCGATGGTCGAATTGAAGTTCGGATACCGCTTCGGCGTGGTGCCGTCGTCGGCGAACTCCTCGAACCACGACTGGATTCCGTCCAGCAGTGTGCCGGTGCTGCCGGTGACGCCGGACTTGTCGACGGTCTCCAGCACGACGGTCGGCTTCTCCAGGAAGAAGTACTCCGGAGCAGGTTGCGCGTCCTCACCCGGTAGGAAGAACCGCGCGGTCAGCATCACCCCGGAGTCCTCCAGCATGGGCTGGAACAGCTTGTCCGCCATATCGAATCGCGCCGACGCGGCGCTCCATCGACTGGTGTCGTGCAACGGATCGACCGGCACCACCGCGACCGGGAACAGCGAGCTTCCGGCATTCCACTTCGGCGTGTCCTCACCGTCCTGGGGCGCCCAGCCCGGTGCCTGCAACCGCATCAGATTCAGCGTAAGATAGGTCGTCACCAAAGTGCGGACCGGGCCGAAAAGGATGTGATGGCGCGGGAACTGCGCCAGCACCGGCGCGAACGGCGACGCCCAGCAGCAGATGGTAGCGATGTGGTTCCACGCGTGAATGGCTTCGATATCGACGGTTTCGACACCGCTCTCGTCGCGGACGATCGACGCCTTCGTGATGTAACCGTCCCACCGGAATCCCTTGGTGTTCACCGTGATCGGGATCGTGGCGTCCTCACCGTCGGGATTGTTGAAGAGATGATCGAAATGCACCATGTCGCGCGGGCAGATCATCTTCAGACCACCCGCCGAGTTGCGCGGATAGGTGAACTCCAGGGACAGGTAGCTGTGCTCCTCCCCCACCTCTTCCATGAACTTGTTCCAATAGCGAACCAGCACATCGGGATTGCGCGCCTGTTCCTGGTCGGTCAGGAACCGTTCGTCCATCCGCCGCACTTCTTCGTGCGGGTCCCACGCGCTCATCAGAACGGCCTCGAGGAACGCGGCGTGACCGTGGCGGCAATGCTGGAGGCGGTACTACCGCCCTCGACCTTCACCCTGATCTCGGTCGAACTCCACGGAGCCATCGACTGCAACCACCGCCGGCCCGCGAGCTGCGCCCACACATTGACCGGCTTCGACGTCCCGTCGCTGTTGTACACACTCGCCGTGCGACGCCGCGGATGCGTATCGATCCGCAGCGTCTGGGTAGCGGACAGCATCGGCGTCTGCACCATCCGCAGCAGATCCCCGCCGACCGGATCCAGAATCGACCACCGCCCCGGACCGTTCATCGTGTACCGCGGCCACACCGGCTGATCAGCCGCATTTCGCACCCGCAGCACACCCTCACCGACCGCGGTCGTATTGGTCCACACCGAGTTCTCGTCGAAATGATGCTCCAGCGGATCCATGGCGGTGGCCGACATCTTGTACGCCGCCGTGGCATTTCGCGCCGGATCGATATCACCGACAGGCTCCGGCGCACCATCCAACTGCGCCTGCTGGAACCGCCACCCCTGATGGCGCGTGTAATACCCGACAGTCACCGGCTTATCGGTCGACCACCCCCGAAACCAGGCATCATGCACGGCGTGGAAGTCCCGAATAGGATCCACCCCGCCACCTTTGGCGGCGCCGTCGATGACGACCAGGAAGTCCCACTCCTTCTTCGACCGCACCGACCGGATGAACGTCGCGCCGTCCTGGCGCGCCCCCTCCGAAATCAGCAGTTGCACAGGCGCGAACATGAATCCGGTCTGCTGTGACAGCCGCACGCCTTCGCGCCCGGAGTTCACCCCGGATAGATGCCATACACGCCCGTTGACATCCCACACCACGACTTTCGTGCCGTGGGTCTCCAAAAGTTGATGGGTCATCGCCCGAAACCTCCTCCGCGTTGCTGCGCCACAGCCCGGCGCCGGCGCACCCGCTCCACCGCGATCGACGCGCGTTTGGGATCGGTGCCGTTGAAGTTGTAGATATCGCCCCGAACGGTGTGGCCGCCCGGACCGTCCGCCAGATCGGTCAAACCGAAACCTGTGCCGACCAGCTCTTTGACCGCGTTTCCGGCCCATTCGATCTTGCGGGTGAACTGTTCGCCGATGGAGCTGCCGATGAACGAACCCAGCACCTGGCCGACCACGGGGCCAAGCGCCGCGGCAGGACCCAGGAAGGGCGCGATGGCGGTGCCGATCGCACCGCCGACCAGACCGCCCGCAGTCGAAGCCGCACCGGAGATCGCACCGGTCAGACCGCCTAGCAGTCCCTTCTGCTGCAGCCCGGTGAGCGCGGACGAGAACGCGGCGGCACCGATCTGCTGTGGGTGAGACAGCGTCGTCGCGGACGAAGAAGTGCCGGTCCCCGCCGAGTTCCACTCGATACCGGTCAGATTGCTGATCCACTGACCGAGCGTGTTGGTCCAGTCCTTGTTCGGATCGGCGTCACTGTAGGCCTGTCCGAGCGGGGTCAGCAGCGACTGGGCGAGGCTGCCAAAGGTTCCCGGCGCTGAATCGCCCAATATCGGCTTGAGCAGGTTGCCGACATTGGTGCCCCAATCCTTTGCGGCGAGCGACACCAGATCGGTGAAGTTGCCTTCGTTCGGGTTGTAGATGTGGCCGGGGCTCCCGAGTTCTTGTGCGTCGGCACCGGTCCCGTTGAGCCATCCCAAACCCTTGGGCGAATCCACCCAGCGCTGAGTGGAGCCGGGCTTGTCTTCGACGACGGCCGAGTACTGCATCCCCTCGGGCAAGCCGCTGAGGTCCATGTTCGGCCTGGGCGTCAGATACACCCAGCCACCGTTCGTGCTGCCGTCCTCGCTGGGAGGGATGTACTGCCAGTGGGCGGTCTTCGTGTCGTCCGCACCGAGGCCGTTCGTGGCTGACGGGCCCGCGGTGGTGACAACCGTGCTCGGATCGAGGGTGGTGCCGGAAGCCGGATCCGGAGCAGAACCGTCACCGGTGTCTACCGACGCTCCATCAATTGCCGACGGAATGCCCTCGCCGCCAGTGGTTCCCGAGGTCCCGCCCGTTCCCGAACCGAGGCCCATCGCAGATGGTCCGCCGACCTCGGCACGCACGCTCATCGAGGCCGCGAGTTCGCCGCCGAAGCGGGACCCGATCAAACGGCCCAGCTGTTCACCGATCTGGGGTGCGAGCCCGCCGGCGGGTCCGAGCACACGCTCGATCCCCGCGCCCAGTGCCGCACCCACTCTGCTGCCGGCGTCGCTGGCGGCTCCGCGGATGCCGGAGCCCAGCGCATCCGCCAGCGATCCCAGCGCGCTGCCGTCATCGCTCGACGTAGCATTCGCTGTACCACCTGTTTTCAAGTCGGCGAGCGCCCCGAGCATGCCTGACGGGGTGGCCTGCAAGGAGGCAGTAAGCGGCACCGGCCCACCTGCACCTGCGGAGTCCTGTGAACTCTGCACCGAGGCGCCCGGTCCGCTGCCGGCTTCTGTGCTGAGCAGGCCGCCGGGCTGGAACAATGGAGCCAATGCGGATCCCAGGGTGGAACCAGCCCAGCCACTCGCGTTCAATGCGGCATCGCCGAGATTTCCCAGCAGGTCCGCAATGACGCCCTGACCGAGCATGTCCCGCCACTGTCCGGGGTTCGCTGCCGCATCGCCGTTCGAAACGGCGGGGGACGCGAAGCCTTGCAGCATCCCTGCCAAGAACTGCGCGGAGGGCACCCACCCGGAGTTGATCGCGTCCAGCAGAGGCAGCGCAGACGCAGAAGTGGAGAGTTCCTCAGCGAAGCCCTCCGCAGCTCCGACCTCGCCATTCATCGAATCGAGCGCGGAAGCTGGTCGGCCCCTCCGCTTTCCGGGGTTGAGCAGCGTTGCTTTAGAACGGAATTCGAGAAGCTGTGTCTCGATTCCACCATCTTCGGGGTCCGGGGCACCTCGCAACAGGTTCAGTGCTTCGGTGGCCACCCGGTTGGTCAGGAAGCTTGGAACATGTCCGAGTACTTCTTCGAAGACCTGGGTCAGCGCACTGAACGGGCCGGAGCGGCCGACCAACGCATTGGCCGCGCCAGGGTTGTTGTCGGAGGATAGGATTCGCTCTTCGTCGGGCATGGTGATGCGCGAGGAGCCCGTTCTGGGTCCTCCCTCCCATACCGCTCCAACAGGCAGGATCCGCCTGCCCGACGCGGGCTGCCCGCTGGTTGTCATCGCAAGGAGGTCCGGCAGCGTCATTGCCGGTGGGCGTTGCTTGTCCACAATTCACATCCACTTTCTGGGCCGATTGCGCCCGAACCCCGGTCGGCAGCAAGGGACTAGTCGCCCCAGCCGAGGAACTCGTTCATCCGGTCGACACGCATGGCCGTACCTACCCGCTCGCGATTGGACTCGAGTCCTGGTCGCGGAATCGGCTCCGGCCGGTTGCGACCGTGCTTCGCGTCCTCGCTCTTCGCCCACACCAGCCAGCGCAGACAGTCGGACATCTCGGCGAGCAGGTACTGATCCAGCTGCCACTTGTGAGCCTCGGGTTGCATACTGCGCAGCAATGCCGACTCGGGCGGCAGAAACTTGACGAGCGCCATCAGATCGCCCCAGGTCAGCCATTCGCTACCGAGCTGGCGCAACCGCAGGCCGAGGGCGATCAAGTCGTATTCGATTGCCTCGGAATGCTCTTCGAGCAGAGCATCGAGGCCTAGAATTCCCCCAGGCTGATCCCCGAGTGCGCGCGCCAGGCCTCCATCATTTCCTGGTAGGCATCCGGATCCATATCGTCCAGGGCCGCAAGCGCTTCGGGGCTGAGAGACAGTTCGAGAAGCGTATACATCGCATCCACATCACCCAACCGGCGAATCCGGCGAACCAGGCCCGGCTTGAGGTAGGACAGCGACGGAAGCTTGATTTCGACACCGTTCACGGGGTAGCTGAAGTCGTCCTTCACCTTCGCCGGAGTGACGACCTTGAGCGGGGCTTTCGGAGAGGTCATTGTTACGCAGACCCTTTCGAGTTGTCAGTAGTGGTTGTGCGGTAACACAGGCAGTGCAAAGGAAGGCCCAACGGCGGCAATCGGGCCTGCGCATAGGTTTGAATACCGCCGCCGTTGGGGGCTTACTGGACGGCTCAGGGCCGTCTTCGGATAGAGCTCACCCCGTGTCACACACGGGGTTTCGCCCCATCAGGAATCGACGATGAATCTCGCCGGAATCAGGCGGTCTTGATACCGTCGTCCAGGTAGCGGTACGCCTTCACGCCGGCATCGTCCTTGAACGCCTCGACGGCGATGGTGAAGCCGGCCAGCTCGGTGGACACGAACTTCTTCTCGGTCACCGAGGTGATCTTGGCGTTCGGCAGCACGATGCGCAGCTTCTTGTCCTCGTTGACCATGTCGAAGATCCACGAGCGACGCGGCAGCGGCGAACCGGTCTCCTTGACCGTGTACAGCGCACCAGAGGTCGAGGTGGCGGCGGTGGACACGATGTTGTTCGGCCCGAAGACCTCGCTCAACACATCCTTGTCCCACACCGCGTACAGGGTCAGGCCGAAACGCACCGAGTGCTCGGTCTGCAGCTGCGCGATGATATCGGCGTTCCAGTCCTTGACGGACTCGATCTTGCGCTCACCCATCGATTCGATACCGTCCTCGGACACATAGCCGAGCGCCTTGAACGCGGGATCGAGGGTACCGACCGCAGCGGTCGGCAGGGCAGTAGCCAGCGGAGCGACCAGAACACCACCGGTAACAGCGATGTTCGGGGTGCCGGCACCAATGTACTTGCTGGAAGGCAGAGCCATTTCCGTTATCTCCCTTGGGATCTTGCGCAGGCCCTTGGGATTGGGTTATTCAGTTGTGACTCCCACGAGAGAGGAGTCAGGCGAGGACTTTGCCTCGCACAATCAGGTCGGCGACAATCGTGTACCGCGGAGCGGCAGTCACCGGATCGGTATCGTTCTCCATGCCAGCATCCTCGACATGGTCACACCACACGGTGCCGATGTAACCGGGGGCGGCGGCGTTCACGATGCTGCGCACGAGCACGGCCAGGCCGGCCGCGTTCCCAGCATCGTCGGTGCATTCGAAGACAACCCGGGGACGATCCAGAACCAGCTGAACGCCGCGACGCCCCTCCCGGTCCTCCACATCAACCCGAGCCTTCCGATCGTTTCTCGATACCCGCACCATCCGCGCAGGCCGAGGGTCAGGGACTTTGGCAATCACCGTGGCAGTATCGGACAATTCGGACAGCCGAACGACAAGGAAGTCGACTAGCGCCTTTTCCACATCCGAGAACCCAATTCTTTCGAGCATAATGAAGCAATCCTATTCAATAGACCGTCTGACAGAAGGACTCTCGCTTGCGATGTCGGTTCTTTCATAGAACCCCGTATCCTCCGGATATCCATTTTCATCCAAATGGTTCCGGAGTCCAGAAATCGTTGGCTTTGCAAATAGAGTGGGATCATCCGGCTCCGTTTCCACACCAAGCACCTCCGCGATTCCGTCAAGAGCTGCCGTCAATCGCGGACCATTGCGCTGAAACGTGTCCTGCTGAGCAACACCCCGGAGGTCATAGGGCATCCACACATCCGTATTGGTTTGTAAATGCACACTCATAAATGGGGCATCACCGACATCAGCGATAACACCTATCCGCAGAGCGCCGTCAAGCACCTCGATCCGATCCGCGAAATATGCAGAAGGGGAACAGTCTACAAATATCTGAACAAGGAGAACCTTCTTCTCGCCAGCGGCGGCAGACACCTGCGCAGCAATCCGTTTCAAGTCCTCAATTGTGGAATCGACATCGAGTGCGATGGTCGCATCATACAAGGTCACCTGGCGACCCAACGCGATCAAATGAGCATCTGCCGAGCGCCTAGAAAGGCCCCGACTGTCCAGAACTCTCATGACGGAAATCAGTTCGTTCAACGGCGATAAAACTGGCTGAAATTCTCCCTGGTAATCCCAACTCCACTGCCAGAGCCCGATCGGATTGGCGGTGATCACCACTAGTTACCTCCAGGAAAGAATTTCGCGTTGAGCGGGACCCTCAACACGCTCCGTCGATTGATCGCACGATTACCTGCGTCTTACCAGTTCGAGGACATCCCGGCCCGACATGCGGGCCAGGGCCTTGCAGAGCCGCAATCAATGGGATTCGTGTCGATATTAGAGAACGTTCATCGGAGGCACCGGAAATTCTGAAGCACCCTCGAAGAGGTATTCCCAGATACCACCGAGATATCCGTACAGGGTGTCTTCATCCGGAAATTCAAGTCCGGTAATCCCTTCATAATCTCCGACTGTCAAGGTCCGATCCCTGATGATCCGAGAAAGCTCGCCGTAAACTACATCACGAAGAGACGGGATGCTGAGCACATGCCCACGCAAGTCCCACTCGTTATCATACGCCCGCTCTAGATCGAAATGCGCAAACAAGAAGTCCCTAAATCTCGCACTCACTTGGGCCCCCATCATGGATGCCTTCCCTGTTACAGAAACCAATCGTATCGAGAAGGTGGAGCCAGCCTGACGGACCTTCGCGGTGATAGCTTGGACCCAAGTCTGAATACTTTGGACCGACAGCATAATCGTTAAAGAACGTGAGAACATCCGGTGCAAGGACTCTGGATGAATCGGACTCATCGTAACGCCAGTAGTACTGATCGGAAAACACGACATCCCCGCTGGTCAAGCTAACCAGAAGGTGGTCGTCTCCAACCAGGCCGAACCTTAGCCAATGCTCATCGAGTCGACAGGGTTCACCATCTTCATCCATAAACTGACCTTTTTCAAACCCGTCAAGAAGATATATGGATCCGGCGTGTGCTCGACAAGTTATCTCATATAGATGGACCATCGCATCGGGAAAGACCAAGTGATTCAAATCGACGCCGGAATCAACTGACATATCGCCTGAATCAGGCGAAATATCCCATCGCCGTTCGATAGTGATCGAGAATACATTCGACATCCAGTTCAACACCGGTAGGAAATTCAGCATGAACATCAGCATTTTCAGGCAGAATCAGCGCCTCACGAAGCAGTCGAACTTTCTCAACCACTTGCAAGTAGATCGTATTCACCATCTAATAGCCTCAACCCTAATAGGAGCACCAAGGGGAACACGTCTCAACTGACTTCTAATCTGCCGACACATACCCTGAGCCGTTTTCGTTCTGACTGGATACTGTTGCTAGACAACGGAACTGGTGTCTGCGCGCCTCCGCCGGATATGAGGAAGCCCTTGGCAGGACCGCTGTCGACCAAAATGCACTGTGCCCCAGGGGCTTCCGTTGCCCTTCTACCATTCCGCGCTGCCGTTGTCACGTCAGCCCCTCCGCTTCATCGCCGGGCTGATCCGCCGGCACCGCCGCGTGATCGGCTCCTGGCGCAAGCTCGACCCTGGTCCCCAAGCCTTGCTCATGCTGGCCCACTTGTGCAAGGCCGAAACCTACGCTGATCTCGGTGCCGGGTTCGATATCTCGACGACCACCGCATGGCGCTACGTCGGTGAGACAGTTGAACTGCTGGCGGCCCGAGCGCCGAAGCCGAGATCGGCGCTGAAGCAGGCGAAGGCAGACGGGTACGCCTACCTGATCCTGGACGGCACCCGGACCTGGCAGATCATGCGTATTGTAAGGCCGTGCTGGCTATTGAGATCTTCGACGCCTACATCGATTGGTTACGTCAAAACGCGCCCCTGTCCTTCGAGAATCTTGCACCCCCCGCCCACCCTGCCGAACTGGACGCCTTGGAGGATGCAATCGGGCATGAGCTTCCCATTGAGGTGCGAGCAATCTTATCGAGGCATAATGGGCAGAATCGTTATATGTCCGCGAAAGGCGCACACGGTGTTCCCGTCATACCGACTCTGAATTTCCTTTCAACGGCGATGATTCGCGGAGCATGGTCATTTTGGACCATTTACTGGGACGACCCCGAACTCGACAATTACAACGATATGGCCGGAGTCTTTCCCGGTGTCGATGGTCTCATAAAGCCAATATATACATCGCGCGGTTGGATTCCGCTCTGGTCAACACCGATTGACAGACAGTATGTCGGATTGGATCTCGACCCGGGACCAGACGGGGAAGCGGGACAGATCATCAATTTCGGCATTGATGATGAAACACACTTCATCTGCGCATCCGATTTCACTGAACTTCTACAAATACTCCTTGAAGAGGTTCGAAGCGGGAGCTGGCAACCATCGATGTCCTGGAGTGGCCCATGGTTCGGCGATCCCAAGAAGCAATTTACCAATACGCTCTTCGAGAGATTCAACTCGCGCGTCAATGGAAGATAGGGCCGCGCACACAGGAAGGTCGATCAGTATCATACTCTTGCAGCGCCGCCACTCTTCTCACTGAGCGCGGTTTTCCATTCTCCATCCGGCTTGCGCACGATGATCGAATCACTGCGGCCAGTCATCGCGATCAGCTCGTGCAATGTGTAATTCATGACTAACCTCCGGGACGCCTGGATTGACCGCGCAGGTGGCACATCACCGGGTAGCGAGACCAACTTCTGGAATGCCGATCAGTTACCTCCAGGAAACAACTTCACCCTCCAGTCTGATAGCTATCAGCATCCATCATCGCGAGTTTGAGTGGCTCGATATCTATTTCAAGATCGTCGCGGCCGTCGACCCAGGCAGATACTGTGAGGTCGGACAAAGACTCTATTTGTAAAGCACTGCGCAGTGCTACAACGATCGCCTCGGAGTTCTCGACTGGAAACCCCGTTCGAAAGGCTCGATGAGATACTCACCCAGGCAGGAGTGGCGCACTCACCGCCTGAAATCGCCGACTCTCTCTGCGACTTCGATCTGCCTCTCGGCACTCCGCCACCGCCCTTGTAATGCAAAGATATCCAAATTAGCCGTGTGAGATACCCAGCGCCCGGCAGTCAATTACCTCGCCACTATCTCCGTTTACCCAAGTTCGGATCCTTAGATCCGAAGGGCTTCGGACATTCAATACGTTATTCAGGGCAAATACCACAGCATGAGACAATTCAACATAAGCATCGAAATGTGAGGGCCAAACTAGCAACTTGGTCCAATTTTCGTATCCGAGACCAACGTCCGGCGCCGTCCACCCCCTCGACTCCAATTTGTATTCTTCTTCGGCCGACAGCCGGTATCCGACTTCGAGAAAATCGTTGCACGATATTTCGGATTGCAGTTCCGTCTCGAACTGAATAAACTGAACGTATCTATTGCCTGAAGTCGAAAGTACAATATTTCCACCCAACGGCAGTCTGGCAAGAACGCGAGGCAGAGCTTCGGACAGTTTCGACCATTCGGCAGGGATCGATTCGACCTCCGAGTTCATTCAACGTCTCCCATCATTCAGTTCCAAATCTGACTCAGTCATCGACATCATCCATGTACTTACGGTATGCAGGACTATTTAGCGATAATGAGACAGCTGTTCCGAGAATTGTCAGGTCTATTCTCATCGTTTCCAGATCCCACCGAACAATCGGACGCTTACCAGGGAAGCGCGCGGTGGGATCACCAAGCACCTCGGAAAGTTCCGTCGATGACTCCGTGAAAGCATCTAATAGGAATCCGAACTCGTCTCCGGGCGAGGGAACGACATCAGTTACCAGAAAGCTGATCCTGTCAAGTCGGCCATGTGAAAAATGTAGAGTTGCCTCCGGCCGCTGAATATCGAAATTCGTCAGAAGCGCATGCATACTTCGACCTTCAAATTCGGGGGCAACAATCCAACCCGCCTGATGTGCGAAGGATTCCGCGTCACCCTTGGTCCATTTCCAGCCATAATCCAAGGCCATACTGACGACGCGTAGGCAAGAATCGATGTCGGACCGCAATCCATTGTTCATACATCCATCCTATCTTCAGCACCGAAGAGACACAATCTAACCGACCAACTATGTTTCCAAGAAATTCTGCACAGCGACCTTCCCATTCTTGTCCGCCGTTACAAGCACGTACTCGATCTCAACTTCTCCAGCCTCCAGATCTTTGGAAAGCTCAGGATCCTTCGAAAGAGCCTTCTTCAGTTCAGAGTCGATCTTCCAAACCGTGTCTCGGTATTGAGTTGTACCTTGCTCCGCAACTTTACCGCCGTCTACGACTCTCGAGCCGAGAGTTGAGCCCCCTCCCTTGTTTTCGACAATTATTAGACGCTTCGGCGGCCCATCTACAACACCGACCATATCGAATGTATCGCTAACGCCGCGTGCCCAGACGTCACTGCCGGTCAGCATACGCCCGCCACGGCGCGACACGATGTAATCTCGCCCTGCCAAATTGCCCATTCGCTCACTCAAGCGTTTAACATCCTTTTCCCGCTGAGTGAACTTCTTGGAGTGTCTTTCGAGGTCATCGATATCCTCCTTCCGATCGGGGAAACGCGTTCTCAAGTCTTCAATTGTGGCAGCCAGCTTCTTCTTTGTCAGGGTGTCACCCAGATCATCAAGGTCATCCGCCAACTTCTGGAATTCCTTTACGAGATTATCTCGACTCGTCTTGACCGTGTCTCTTCTGGCAACAACTTTTCGGCGAATATCAGCCAGGCGGTCGATCTTACTCTGCGCATCCACGCCAGCTTTGTATCCAGGAATCTGAGGGCCCAATTCTGCCCTGATGTCCGGCGTATTCTTTGCGAATGGATCAGTTGCTGTTTGACCGAGATAGTCGCGGAGCAAATTCTTGTTGTCGCGGTATGTACCCTTCGGGTCTCCAACCCAATGTGCACGCCTGTCGCTATCAACCCATTTTGCACCACGCTCCAGGCCCTCAGGCGGGTCCTCTTGGCCACGTGTGGGGTCGGGCGATCTCTTCTTACGGTTCCCATCCCCGGTGTCAGAACCTCTAGATCCGCCAGAGCGTGCTTGAGCAAGGATGACTCCTTGCGTCTCGGAAGATACTTCCGATGGCCCGCTGTGCCTGGCAGGTTCGTTCGTGAACTCACCATCACCACCAATATGCAGTGGTTCCGAGTCGATGGTTCGATCGGATGTGGCCGCTCCTCGATCAACCTTGTCTGGTGTCCGTCGGGGGACCGACGCGCCGACCAGCGGATCGCGGCGGAACGGGTTCAGTCTCAATCCGTTGGGGAGGTCCGGATTTCCTGTTCTTCCGGTTATTCCGTTAGGGGCGGCCAGCTTCTGCGGTATCTCACCGATTCCGTTGGAAGGTACTTTGGGTCCGGGAAATTCGATTCCACCAGCCGGGAAATCAGGAGGGCCACCTGGCGGACCGGGAGGCTGATCCTGCACCGGGTCAGGTCGGGTGGGTTCTGGGGTTTGGTCGGCATCTCCGGTTGCGTGGGTGGGTTCGTTCTTAGGGGCTGCAGCCTCCGGTTTGGGCTGCGGGGCTGGTTCTTCGGCCTTCGGCTGTTCAGTGTTTCGGCCGGGCTGAGTGGTGTTCGGCTTTTCCGTCGACGGGCCGGTGCCGTCCGTTTTCGATACGGGAACATCGACGTCCGGGAGGCGGGACGTGATCTTGTTGATCTTCAGGGCGAGGCCTGTGCCGTCGGTTCCGACGGTTGTGATGAGGTTCGACAGGACAATTCCGGTGGCGTAGGACCAGTCGCCGCGGGCCCACTCGTCCCAGGCGATCAGGTCCTTGCCGAGGGCCTTCCAGGTATCCAGAACACCAGGACCACCCTCACGACCCAGACCGACCAGCGATCCCATCCCGGTGAGAGAATCCATCCACGCGTTCTCGACACCCGGACCACCGATACCGGCCTTTGCTCCGGCATCCTTGACCGAATCCCACACCGGACTCACCAGGCCGGCACCGAACGAGACCGTGTTCTCCCAGAAACTCTTCTCCATGAACGGATCCGGAGCAGACGCCTCTTTCTGCCGGTGATACTTGTCGACCGGGTAGAGGTATTCGCCCCTCCAATTCAGTGCAGCAAGCCCACTGGTTCCATCCGAATAGTTGACACGAACATACTTCGCCGGTTCCGAATCATTCAGCGGGGAAACATTCTCGGGCCGAGTGGGGATATAGATCTCGACACGATTTCCGTCCGGATCGATTCCATGAAGCATTCTGGGGGGCTCGGGACTCGCGGGAACAAGCCCCGGCACAGTAGGGTCAGACAGGGTCAGCGAGTCACCCGGGACAGTTTCGTAATAGTTCGGCGATGCGATCAGGTAAGGCGCTTGCCCCGGGATCGTTACGATGATCGATTTCGCATCGGCTGTGACCTCCAGGACCGTCCCACTCGGAAGCTCCATCCGCTCGCCGGCCGCTTCGGGCATCCGGTCCGCCATAGCCGTCGTGTCCTCAATACTGACCAACGGGAACGGCTTTTGTTCCGGAGGCGGCGGATCGACATACAGAGTTTTGAACACGCCCGAACCCACCGGACTGCCATCGGGACTCGTCGGAAAACCAACGGGCACGTCCTGAACACTCGGCACCGGCCGCTGAGGCTCCGCCGACGAAGGCACCGGAGGCAACACGGGATTCGAGCCCGGTGAACCGCCCGACGGAGGCTGAGGCTGCACCGGCGGTTGTACTGGTGCCGGCTGCTGTTCGCCTGGCTTAGGTTCTGTCGGATTCGGCCCTGACGGTTGCGGCTGGTTCCGCATGTCGGGGGGAAGCAGAAGATCACTCCAGTGCGAAGGCGGAGGACCGATATCGCCGGCACCAGGGTTTGCGCCGGTCATGTTATCGATCAGTGCATCGACGCCACTCGAGATCGGTGTCAGTTGAGGGACTCCGCGATCGGAAGTGCCCGGTCCGCCTGAAAGCGCCAGACCATCCGCGTTGCGGATTCGCTGGAATATCGCGACTGCGCTATCTCCCGTCGCGACCGAATAGTTCACAACCCGTGCGCTCGCCGCCGAGACGTTCTCGACAGCAGAGCCACTCGTCCAACCAGCCGTCAGCCGATTCCACGCCGCAACGCGCGGCCGCACCCACGAGGGTGGATCACCGGTCCCTACAGAAATGACCGCCATGATCACTCTTCACGGGCGCGCAGGGCTTGCTCGATGCGCTGGCGCAGCTGGTCGACGATGCCGACGTAGGCGTCTGTTTTGGTGGGGGCCTCGAAGGCGAGGCCGCGGGGGTGGGTGGCGGACCAGAAGCCTTCGTCGGTTTGTTTGACCTGGATGTCTTCGAGGTCGTAGAAGTCTTCCGGGTCGGGGGCGGGCCATTGGCCGTGTTCGTCCCTGGTGATGTGGATGCCGGTGTCGAAGACTCCAGGCTGGCCGCCCGGAGTGCCGACCCAGCGGATCTCCTCGAGTTCGGGATATACTCGGACGCCTCGTTTTACGAGGTACTCCGCGACTCGGGTGGCCTGTTTGATGCTGGTCACCGTGGGGTCGGCCAACTTGCGACCCACCTCGCTTCGCCATTCCGGCAGGTGGATAACCGACAGTTCCTCGGCCAGTGCCCGGACCTCGGGGTCCAGCTCTTCCGCCTCGCGGGGCTCGGAGAGTTTGCCGGACAGGGATTGCTGGATGAGCGCGAGGAATTCGGGGGTAACCAGCTGGCCTGTATCGGTTTTCACGTAATCCGAAGGGGGCTGGTGGTTGCCGAAGCGGATGGATTCGACGACTTCCTTGTCGGGCATCGGGTATCAGGGCCTTCCGAACGTGAGCATGGGGGAGATCCCGACACCCTGGACAGGGCTCGGGATCGGAGGAGGTGGGTGGGTCCCGCCCCCGATCGAGGGGGACATCCGGGGGCGGGACCCATTGCGCCCCTGGCGCTGCGACCGTGTCTGCGACCGCGGACCACCCGCGGGAGACGGGAGCGCTAGGGGCGGGCATGCGGCAAGCTCTCAACCCGCGTTGTGAACCTGTGGAGATGTTCCGGGGGCGTGCCGCATGGGCTGGGAGACAGCGGAGACGAGACCGCTGTCAGATTTCTTCTGCGAGGCCGGCGGGGATCGAGTACCGCGCCTGGGGTGGTTCCTGGCCGGGGACGTGCAGGCGCAGGAAGGCGAGCAATTCGTCGATGTGTCGTTGCAGGGCGCGGATCAGGCGGATGGCGTCGCGGAAGCGACGCTGATCCGTGGCGACCTGATCCTCCAGGGCCGCAACGCGTTCACGCAGTTTGGTCACCTCGCGGGCCTGCCAGGCGGTGACGGCGCCGATCACAGTCGCGACTGCTATGCCGAATGCTTGCACCAGGTCGGGGTTCAGCCAGGACTGCATTCAGCAACCACCGTCGCGGCGGGCCAGCGGGGTGACGGCAGGTCGGATGAGCGCGCCGGCCAGGACTGGGGTGAGGAGGCCATACAACGTGAGCGCGGCTTCGATCCAGTCTGTGTCGACTCGGTGGCCGAGGAAGTAGGCGGCAAGGCCGGTCAGGGCGACCAGGACCGAGCGCACCAGGGCAGGTTCGGGAACCTTGTTGATTCGCATGATGTTTCCTTTCAGCGACACCACGGTCCCCTTGAGAATTCGAATGGACAGGGACCGTGGGCGGACTACGCGAGGATGGCGACAACGGCGGCCAGCAGCTGCGCGGAAAGGCTGGCGATCGTGATCCACTGATCGACGGTGAGACCGAAAATCATTGATGTTTCTCCTTGTTCGGGAACCGAGAACTGCGTCATGTCCCGAGCTGGCGAACAACAAGTTCGAACCGCACGATGGGACACCGACTGCCGTCGTTCACGGCGGGAAGTCGCAACCCCGCCGTCGCCCATTCAAGAGCGGGGGGAAGCGAAAGAGTTTGTAAGACAATGGCTTTCGATCCACCATCTGCCTGACGGCTCAAGCCTAACACTCGGTTCGTGACACCTCAGCTAAAAGCGTCCAACAGTGCAGGTAAACCGTTGTTTTCGTGACTCGCATCCGGTGATCGACACTCGATATCCGACCGCAGCAGAACGTATTCAGTCGAACTCGTTGAGGATCGCGACCAAGCGGTCGCAGTACCCGTCGGTGCGGTAGGCGGCGTTGTGCGCGCCGCCCCGCAGATAGCCGTCCATATGCGCCGCGGCTTGCGACCATGCGCGCCAGTGCCGGATCGGGTGCAGCCATAGGTCCGAGTGGGTAGGCTGCCATTGGTTGCGGCGGATGCGGTCGATCAGATCGGCGCTCCAGCCACCCAGTTCGGCGAAGCCGAATGCCGAGATGCTGTCGGCGAGGGTTCGCAGCGGCGAATCCTGGGGACAGGAGCAGATGACATCGACGGGATTGGCGACCTCGAACACCGGGATGTCGCCCGGCCATGAAGCGTGCTGACCGTTGATGCCGAATCCCACTGACACCGAATCGATCGAATCACCTGCGGCTCGTAGCGGATTGGCGATGGTGGCAGCCCAGGCCACCTCGCAGTCGGGGAACTGTCCGCGGGCCTTCGCCTCGAGGAATCGGTTGACCACCAGCGCACCGAGACTGTAGCCGAGGATGCCGACCAGGTTGGGGGTGGACTGGATCTCCGCAATCAGCGCCAGCACACCGGCGTCGATGGATTGCTGCTCCGAGCAGCCGTCGAGGCGACCCTGGGGATTGGCCGGGCCGATGCTGGCGGGGTAGTCGACGTCCGGGCCGATCTCGTATTTGGCGGGATCGAGCCCGTTGGTCACGGCCGCGAGCAGGTTGGCTGGCGAACCCAGGGGTTCTCCAGTGCCACGGCAGGTCAGGACGGTAATCACAAGAAGCCTTTCGAGCAAACTGTTTTCGGTGGCGGCAGAGCACGATGCCACCGCAGAGGAGTCGTCCCAGAGGGGACGACCCCACCCGCGGCCAATGAAGGCGCGGGTGGGGCCGTCGAGCGCCCCGGCAGCCGCAGGCCTGCAACCGCAGGACAAGGGGAACAGGCGCGGGAGGCCTGGCAGGCGGGGCGAGAACAACACCGGCACACCACCGGCGAGATCAAGTCACGCCACAGCATTGAGAACATGCTCGGCGGGATCCGACAGAACCATTCCTGCGATACGAATCCTGCTGTGAGACAACAGTTTCCGACCTTCTATCGACCCGACGGCTCAAGCCTAACTCCCCGACCGTGACACACTGCGTGGAAACGTCCAACACCGCAGGTAAAACGCGATGTTCGAGGATGCGGCGCTGCCCAGAAACCGGTTGCTCGGTCCGGCTCGTCGGCCCGGGCGCAGATGCCCGCTACCCCCAGGATCGCGCCCCCAGAGCGGGCAAGCGAACATACCCGTAGTCGAATGAACCCCCGCCGCGAGCGCAAAAGGGAAAGTAAAGGGGGGGTAGTAGACTCACCATCCATGACGTTCGAGTTCGACCCGCTCACGCCCGAAGAGTTTGACGGCGACCTGGCCGCGGCATCCGATGCCGACCAGGCGACCACCGACGGCGACCGCATGCGGGCGAAACCCGCCATCGCGAAAGTCGGCGATCTGTCGGCGTTGAGCCGCCACGATATCGACCTCGTCGACGGATTCCTGGCCACGCTGAGGTGACGGGCGCCTGTGTGGCGCGCCAATCACCCAGCAACGCAAGGTGTAGCGATGGAACAAGTTTGTCGAACGAGGGTGTCAGCGTCATGTCCCGCCGCAGGGCCAGCAGGAAATACGATGCGCGCATCCACGCGGCCAAGCTGGACATCACCATCGGCGTGCTCGGCTTCGACGCGCCGATCGTCATATGGGAACCCGAATATCGGGCGGTGATGGTATCGGCCGAGTTGTCCGCGCTGGATCGCCGAGAAGCGCTTGCCCACGCCATCGCGCACGCACAGCTGGAACACACCGAGACTGTGCGCAGAGCGCGAACCGGGCGGGAATCCCGGCTGGCCACCGAACTCCGCGTGCATGAACTGGCCTGCCGCAATCTGATTCCGATCGGCGACCTCAAAGAAGCGCTCGCGCGATGCACTCGCATCGACGAGGCCGCCGAACGGCTGCACGTGAATCCCGATACCGTCCGTCACCGTTTGCGGACGCTGTCGCGCATGGAAAGACATGTGTTGCCCGCCGATACGGTGAATCGTCTCGATTGGTCGCAGGCCGGCGATTATCCACTTCCGGTCAGCTGCATCTGGACCGATGCGAAACCGCTGCCGATGCACCGGAAACTGCCCGAAGTACTGCGAGTCACTCTACCCGATATCGTCACCCGGCAGTGAAAACTCCAGGCGGTCAGGCTGATCGGGACATGCCGATTCGATCGGCCGAGCACAGGTCCACGACATCGCCGAGCCGGTACACAGTACGGGATCCGACCGCGTGACCGGTCAGTCTGCCCCGGCGCGCCCACTGCCGGATTCGGTCGGCGGAAACGGAGCCGCCGCCGCAGTCGGGCACCAGGCGCGCGAGCTCGGCTGCCGTGCCCATCATTTCGTAGGCCTGGCTCAGCAACTGGCGCCGACGCTGCGCGACCGGGACAATCGTCTCGCAACCATCGCATCGGATGATGTCATCCTCGGCGCGCGCATACAGCCAGTGCCCGCACCGGCACCGGCCCACACAGACGCGCGATTCCGGGCGATCGATCATGTGGTAGGCCAACCGAACGGCCTTCGTCAGCGTGGCGTCGATATCGGCGAGGACCTCCGAATCGTTCGGTACCTCCGGCAGATACGTGCACAGGAACGCCGCCTGATCCGCCGGGGCAGTCGGCGCATCCCGTCCCAGCTCGGCGGAGACCCTGGCGCTGTAACAGGCCACGGCCGCAGCGATTTCAGCGTGGGCCTTGGCCGCACCGGTGTGAAACGCCAATGCCCGCTCCGCATTCGAGGCACGCACATATCCCGATGAGCGCGAGGAGGTCACGGCATCACAGCGGCTGAGCGTGACATCGAGTTCGGCCAGCACTTCGGGAACGGCCTCGAGAGCCGTCATGACGGCGTGCCGACGTTCGGGCGGCAACCATACGGTAGACACGAAACCTCCTGCTACGCGATCAGATCCGCCGGTGCGACCGGGTTGTACCGGATGTAGACGACGCCCTCGCGAACCTCGGCTTCGAAACCGGGGCCGAACGCCGCGGACATGCCGTTGCGCAGCCGATGCTTGGTGGAATGCGGATGTCGGGTGGGCCACGGATAGACCGCCCACCGCCCGGGGCGGCGGCGCAACTCGGCCGCGAACTGTCTGTTCGCGCGTTCACGAGCCCGCGTTTGCGGTGCGGGCAACTGGATGTCAAAGGCGGACATTGCGATTCCTTCGAAGAAGTACAGGCAGAGTCGGAAGCTCATCCGCCGACCGCGCGTCAGCGCCTCATCCGCACGTCGGCCTGGTGAGGTCCGGGCGGAACAATCCGGCGCGACACGACCGCGACCCGGGGTGAGTTCCCTGCGGAACGATAGCATATTGCATGCAATTTCACTATGTTGCTAACAATTGCTAACAGTCGGATGACACCCAAGGTATGCGGCACGGAGCTTGAATATCCTTGCTAAGCTGCTCCGAACAGGGGCTACGGCCAACAGGCAGCAGACATGCCAGGCACTGCAAAGTGTGTGTGTAAATGTAGGTAATCGGTTAGCCTGGATGCATGGTCAATCGTCAGAGCGCCCCCGTGCCCAAGGAGGTCAGCGAGTCGATCCGCGACGCCCGGCAGGTCATGGGCCTGTCGCGTGAGGCCGCAGCACGGGTGGCCAACATCAGCGTCAGCCTGTGGACTCAAGTCGAACTGGGCACCCAGTACAAGGGCGAGAAGAAGGTCGTCGCCCGGACCACTGCCCGCACGTTGCAGGCGATGGCGAACGCCGTTGGCCTGGACCCGCTTCCACTGCTGCACAAGACAGGACTCGCAACTCCGGCGTCCGGTGAACCGCCGAGGCGACGCACCGACACGAGCATCGACCTATCCGGCCTGTCCGATGACGATCTAGGCAAGGTCGCCGCATTCGTGGCCGGTCTGCGAGCACGCTGACGGACCGGGACCCACGCTTGAGATCTCGAAATTGTATGCAATTTGCAATGTCTGTTGTAACCTGAGCGGGTGACGAACGAACCGCCCTGTCTCAATCACCGGGGTTTCCTGCAGCCCGAAGACACGACTGGATGGCAGTTCTTGCCGGCAACCCTCGCAGCCCGGGCGCTGCGCCAGGACAGGTGTGCGCGCGAGATCTTCCTGGCCTGCGCGCACTCGGCACTCACGGCTGGAACCTGTGTGGGCGACGACCGGCAGCGGGTGGCCGACGGCGTGGTGATGGCGGGCGTAGTGTGCCGCGGCGACGCCTTCACCGAGAAGGCCATCCGCAAGGTGATCAGGCAGTACACGTCGTCGTCGACCCGGCGGGCGGCGCACTGCCTCGACTGCCACAAACCCATGACCACCCGCCATCGCAAACTCCCCGGCCACGTCATTCACGACGGTGGCGGCATGTGCGCACGATGCCGGCGAGCGCGGCAACGCTCAGCGTGACCAGCACCGGCGCTACCGAGCCGAGGGAAGGCCGGTGCTGCGGTCTACAACTCTCGGCTGTTGCAGGCGATCGGGTCAGGCGTGCTCGTGCAGGTCACCCCAGGACGGGAAGGGATCCGGGTACCGCAGCCACGCCTGCGGCCCGGCCTCCCACTCGGCGTCGGTGAGCAGCGCGGCCGTCAGCAGGTCCCGCACATGCGGCCGGTCGAGCTTCACCCCGATGAAGACGATCTCCTGTCCCGGAGCCAGATCCAGCGCGTCCCAGTGCGCGCCCGGTTCGAAGGTCAGGTTCGGGCCGGCCTGCGACCAGATGGCCGCCAGGTCCGGACGGCTGGCCAGCCAGAAGAAGCCCTTGCTGCGCAGCAGCCGTTCCAGCTGCGAGAGGGCCTCGTCCAGACGCTGCGGATGGAAGGGGCGATCGGCGGTGAAGGTGAGGCTGCCGATGCCGTACTCCTCGGTCTCGGGGGTGTGCCCGCCCGCCAATTCCTCGGTCCAGCCGTCGAATTGGGCCGCCAGGTCCGGGTTGTAGCGCCCGGTGTCGAGCACCTCGGCGAGATCGACCACGCCGCGCGCGGACCGCACGATGCGCGCGCCCGGGTTCAGTCGCCGTACGGTCGCCTCCACCGTGCCCACCGCGTTCGCGCTCACCAGGTCGGTCTTGTTGAGCACCAGCACATTCGCGAACTCCACCTGTTCGATGAGCAGATCGGCGATGGTGCGCGCATCCCCCTCTCCCGCCTCCAGATTCCGGTCCGCCAGCGCCTGCCCCTTGACGACTTCGGCGAGGAAGGTGGAGCAGTCCACGACGGTCACCATGGTGTCCAGCCGGGCGAGTTCGCCGAGCCGGAAGCCGTCCTCGAACTCCCACTCGAAGGTGGCGGCCACCGGCATGGGCTCGGAGATGCCGGTGGATTCGATGACCAGCTGATCGAAACGCCCTTCGCGGGCGAGCTTTCCCACCGATTCGATGAGGTCCTCGCGCAGCGTGCAGCAGATGCAGCCGTTGGTGAGTTCGACCAGTTTCTCCTCGGTCCGGTCCAGGTGCCCCTGGCCCGCGACCAGGGCCGCGTCGATGTTCACCTCGCTCATGTCGTTGACGATGACCGCCACCCGGCGACCCTCCCGATTGGCCAGGATGTGGTTGAGCAGGGTCGTCTTGCCCGCGCCGAGGAAGCCGGACAGCACGGTCACGGGCAGGGCCCGGGTCTGCGGATTCGAAGTCATGGCGTTAATGGTAACGGTTTTCATTTGCAG